>DATGMY010000081.1:0-7004 GCA_035307005.1 Flavobacterium sp.
GGAAATGGGCGATAAATTGACCATTGTAAAAATCGATATTTTAAAGAACAAGGAACTAACGGAAGCCCTGCGCATAAAGACCGCCCCAACACTTATGGTGTATAAAAACGGCGTGATGGTATGGCGGCAATCGGGCACAACCGACAAAGATTCTTTGGTAATGATTGCCAAAGCTTTCAATTAAAAAATGGAACAATGGAAGAAAACGAAGCAATACGGCAAAGCTTGTCGTTATTAGAAACTCAACCCGACCTTTCTTCCCCGGATTTCAAAGAAAACCGCAACAAACTAATTTTGGCAGTAAATGAACTGATCCATCGTGATTTCAGTAAACTTCTCCGTATCCTCTATCGAATCGATGTTGAGGAACATAAACTTAAAACAGCCTTGTTTGAAAGTCCTTTGCCTGCTGCCGAAACCATCGCCGATCTGATCATTGAACGACAAATCCAAAAAATAAAGTTTAGGGAGATGTTCCGAAAACAATGAATAAACTAATTAATAATGTCTGTTTTTTAAGACACTTATTTGAAATAATTTTATAAAAAAAACTCCTTCTTTAAAAGAAGGAGTTTTTACATATAATACTGTGCCTACTCTACACCACCACCCATTGCTTTATAAAGCTGAATGTTGGCATTCCATAAATTATATTGTGTAGTAATGATATTTAACTGCGCATTCAGTTCGCTTTCGGTTGCTGTCAATACTTCCAAATAGCTTGCCATACCGTTGTT
The DNA here is from genome assembly GCA_035307005.1 of Flavobacterium sp. Classification (GTDB taxonomy): domain Bacteria; phylum Bacteroidota; class Bacteroidia; order Flavobacteriales; family Flavobacteriaceae; genus Flavobacterium. Next base: position 738 of record DATGMY010000081.1, read on the forward strand.
TAGCAATTCTTCCGAGTAATTCACCGCCGTTGTATAAGCTGCTGCTTCCTGCTTTTTCAGCACTAGTTTTTTGTTATTGATATCAATAGCATATAAAGCATCTGAGATTTCCTTACTTGCATTCAGAACAGTTTGCTTGTAATTTAAAAAAGCTTTTTCCTGATTAGACAGGCTTACTTCATATTGCGTGCGGATTTGTCTCCCATTTAAAACCGGCTGTGCGATTCCCGCTACAATATTCGCAAAGAACGATGTCGGGTCGAACAATTTGTCAAATTCTACCGATTGTAATCCTCCGCTTGCCGTTAAACGTAAAGTGGGATAAAAACTTGCTTTGGCAACATTGGTTAGTTCAAACGCATTTCTAAAGCCCAGTTCTGCTGCCAAAACATCCGGACGATTGTTTAATACGTTAATAGCAATTCCTTCGTTTAAAGCGATTCCCAATTGTTGTTGTTCAAACGTAGAACGCTCCACAGCCTGCGGAAACAATCCCTGCAACACACTCAGCGAATTTTCCTGAACCTTGATGTTATTTTCAATATCCAACAACAAAGCCTGCGCACTTAACACTTGTGCCTCGGTTTGTTTTATCGCCACTTCGGTTACACGTCCGGCATCTTTCAAAGCCTTATTTGTTTCCAAACTTTTGGTACGATTGATAATTGTTTTCTCAGCGATTTGCTTTTGTGCGTCTAATGCCAGCAGATTGTAATATGCCGAAGCAACCATTGCAATCAATTGGGTTTTTACTGTTTGATGGGCTGCTTGTGTTTGCAGATAAGATGCCTCGTTGGCTAATTTTCTACTGGTAATTTTGCCCCAGATATCGGCTTCCCAACCCAAACTTCCGGTAATATCAAACTGATCCAGCCGTTGGCGTTGTCCTAAAATACGACCAAACTGCGTATTGATGGAATTGACCGAATGAGTGTAATTGGCACCAATACTAAAAGTAGGCATATATCCTGCTTTTCCTTGCGCCAAATACGATTGTGCCTGATTGATATTTTCTAAAGCTACCCTGATATCAATATTGTTTTCCAAAGCTGTTTCGATATGCTGTTGCAATGCAGGATCAGTAAAAACACTGCGCCAGGGCATCGCATATTGAGATACGCTGTCACTTACCACCTCATTGGTATTAAACGAGGCATTTTCCCAGACTTCCGGTTTCTGATATTCTTTTGTAGCAACACACGACTGTAAAGAAACTGCCGCTATTACTACAAACGCTGATTTATATATTAGTTTCATACTTATTCTTCTATTGCTTTATGATCAAATTTTACGGGTTTGATTTTCTCTTGCAAATGTTGGAAAATCACAAACAATACCGGAATGACAAATACACCTAAAACAGTTCCGATCAGCAAGCCGAAAGCTGCTCCGGTACCAATAGAGCGGTTACCGATATAACCTACGCCGGATGCAAACACCAAAGGCATCAATCCTAAAATGAATGCAAAGGAAGTCATCAAAATCGGGCGAAGACGTGCTTTTGCTCCGTCAATAGCTGCCTGAACAATGCTGTCTCCGTGTTTGCGTCGCTGCAAGGCAAACTCAACAATCAGAATGGCATTCTTGGCGAGCAGCCCCACGAGCATGACCAGAGCAATCTGGAAATAGATATTGTTTTCCAGTCCGGCAACCTTTTGTGACAGAAACGCTCCCATAATTCCGGTCGGAAGTGACAAAAGAACTGCAAAAGGAAGCATATAACTTTCGTATTGTGCTGCCAAAATAAAATACACAAACACAATACACAACGCAAAAATGAGTATGGTTTGTGAACCGGCATTAATTTCCTCACGGGTCAATCCTGTAAAGTCCACTCCATAGTTTGTAGATAAACTTTGCGCTGCTACTTCCTGAACTGCCCGAATGGCATCTCCTGAAGAGTAGCCCGGTTTCGGAGCTCCGGTTATATTAGACGATGTAAACAAATTGAACCGGTTGACCGATTGAGGTCCGTACACACGGTTTAAAGTCACAAACTGACTTAGCGGCGTCATTGATCCTTCTGAAGTACGTACAAACATTTTGTTTAGACTGCTCACATCCGTACGGTCTTCCGGCAAGGACTGCAGCATTACCCGGTATTGTTTACCAAAACGGGTAAAATCACTTACATAATTTCCTCCGATGTATCCCTGCAATGCCGAGAAAATATTGCTTACCGAAACACCCGATTGCTTGGCACGTACAATATCCAGCTCAATTTCATATTGTGCAAAATTCGTATTGAGCGAAGTTTGCGCATACAAAATTTCCGGACGTTCCATAAGTGCTGCTATATATTCCTGAGTTACTTTGTCAAACTCCTTAATATCGCCTCCTGAACGGTCTAACAATTTCATTTCAAATCCGCCCGACATACCAAATCCTGGAATACTTGGCGGCTGGAAGAAAATCATTTTGGCATCGGGAAACCCCTGGGCAGCCAAACCAAACAATTTACCGATCACCACATCCGCTGCCTTATCATCCGTTTTACGTTCTTTAAAGCCTTCCATTTTTATCATCATAAAACCGTAGTTGGATCCGGCTCCGGAGATCAGGCTTCGTCCCGAAATAATCGTTACCGATTCAATTCCCGGAATCTTTTGGGCTTCGGTAGAAAATTCTTTTCCTAATTGATTGACACGATCCACCGAAGCACCTGCCGGTAACTCGATATTTCCCATAATAAACCCGCGGTCTTCACTCGGAACAAAACCTGCCGGCATGGTATTATTGGCAAAATATGTAAGCCCCAAACATGCAATCAGTATAAGGAATGTTACCCATTTATGTTTGAACAGAAATTTAAATGAACGTCCGTATTTTGCAGTCATTGCGTTAAACGAATTGTTGAACGCATCAAAGAAACGTTGAACAAAATTGCGTTTCTTTCCCTCCTTTTCATCGTGTTGCTTTAAAAACATGGCGCACAAAGCCGGACTTAATGTCAATGCGTTTACAGCCGAAATGGCAATTGCCACGATAAGTGTTACCCCAAATTGTTTGTAAAACACTCCGGTAGGACCTGTAATAAAGGTAACCGGGATAAACACCGCACACATTACAAGTGTAATGGAAATAATCGCTCCGGCAATTTCGCCCATTGCATTGTTAGTCGCAGTAGGTGCATCCTGACCGGTTTGTTCCATTTTGGCATGGACGGCTTCGACTACCACAATGGCATCGTCCACCACAATACCAATAGCGAGCACTAATGCAAAAAGGGTCAACAGATTTAATGAAAATCCAAACAAATTCAGGAAGAAAAACGTACCGATAATGGATACCGGAACCGCAATTAAAGGAATCAAAGTAGAACGGAAATCCTGTAAGAAAATATACACCACCAAAAACACCAATATAAAGGCTTCGATAAGTGTCGTTACCACTTTACTGATAGAAGCGTCGAGAAATTCGTTGGTATCCTGATTGATTTTATATTTAAGACCTTCCGGTAAATTTTTTTCAATTTCAGTTAATTCTGCTTTAATTTCGTTAATGATTTCCTGTGCATTAGAGCCCGGTGTCTGATAAATTGCCATTGCCGCAGCCGGCATACCGTTCAGTTCCGAATAACCCCCATAACTTTGCGAACCTAATTCGATATCAGCAACGTCTTTTAGCCGCAATACCTGACCGTTGTCAAAAGACTTGATGACAATGTTTTCGTATTCGGTTTCTGTTTTATATTTTCCACTGTATCTGATGGTGTATTGAAACGATTCACCGGCATTTTCCCCCAGTTGTCCGGCAGCAGCTTCTAACGACTGTTCGTTGATTGCCGCAGTGACATCCGCCGGAACCAAACCGTAATTTGCCATTTTTGAAGGATCGAGCCAAATACGCATCGAATAGTTTTTTGCTCCGAATACATTGGCATCCCCTACACCGTTTACCCGTTTAATCTCCGGAATCACGTTGATATTCATATAATTTTGAATATAAATCGCATCATAATCCTCACTTTCGGAATAAAACGATAAGAACATCAGTGAACTTGTTTGTTGTTTTTGAGTTGTTACTCCCGAACGTGTTACTTCATTGGGCAATAAAGGCGTGGCACGTGCTACCCTGTTTTGTACGTTTACCGCAGCAATATCTGGATCAATCCCTTGTTTAAAAACAACCTGAATAGATGCAGAACCGTCGTTACTTGCCGTAGAAGTAATGTAGTCCATTCCTTCCACACCGTTGATTTGTTCTTCAATAGGAACAATCACACTTTCCAATACCGTTTGTGCATTGGCACCGGGATACGAAGCCGCTACCTGCACAGTTGGCGGTGCAATATCCGGATATTGGGTCACGGGAAGTACCGTTAACCCTAATATTCCCAGAATAACTATGATGATGGAAATTACTGTAGATAATACAGGTCTTTCGATAAAAGTTTTTAACATTACGTAGTTTTTTAGAAAACAGGAGTTATAGAATTTACGATGGAATCAAAATTTGCTTTTTTAGGCTGAATAGCTGATTTGTTTCGCAACGAACCAATGCCACTTACCACTATTATATCACCTTCTTTAACTCCGTTGTTTACAATAAGCATATTGTTTACGCGATCTGTCACATCCAGCATAGTAGAAATCACCGTATCGTTGACTACTTTAAACACGTTGATTTTTCCTTGTTGCTCAAAAGAAGCCACTTCCGGAACCACCAAAGCATTAGTATATTTTTTTGGAACAAGAACAGTACCGCTGTTTCCATTACTCAATAACCTGTTGGGATTTGGAAATGCTACACGAACCTGCACTGTACCAGTCATTACGTCAATTTGCCCTGAAACCGTTTCGATTGTTCCTTTTTCAGAATAAATGCTTCCATCAGCCAATTGCAGTTGAACTTCCGGCAGGTTTTTTATTTTTTCATTCAATGATTTTCCCTCAGTATTGTTCAAAAACTGAAAGTATTCTTTTTCGTTCATTGAGAAATAAGCATACACCGAACTGATGTCTGCCACAGTAGTTAAAGGAGTCGGATCTGAAGGTCCTACTAAGCTGCCCTTTTTTAAGGGAAGCTGTCCTACAATACCGCTTATCGGCGCCTGAACCACTGCATAATTTACATTGGCACTCGCCGACCCATAATTTGCCTGAGCCTGAGCCAACATACTTTTTGCCGAAGCAAGATTAGCTTTTGCTGTTTCCAACTGTATCGAACCAATGATTCCTTTCTCTACCAGAGGAATCAGTTTATCTACCTCTACCTGAGCAACATTCACGTTTGCCTGCGCCACTGCAATACCTGATTTTGCCGCACTTGCTGTCTCCGACAGGTTGTCTGCCTCTAATCTGAATAAGGGTTGACCTTTGCTTACCGGCTGACCTTCGTGCACATATACTTCCTGAATATATCCCTGAATTTTGGCACGCACGTCGTTATTAATTTTCCCCTGAATGGTTGCCGGAAATAAATCATATCCCACTACGTCTTTAGTAACGGCTGCAACAACATCCAATGCCGGAACCGGAGCCACAGGTGCTTCTGCTTTTTCAGAACATCCCACCACCGATGTTCCCAGAATCACTAATAAGAATGTTTTAATTTGATTTTTCATTTGAATTGATATGGAGTTTTAGGTTTTGAATTGTTTTTGCTATTGATGTTGTTACTTCGCTGATATGCGCTACATAATAGTCATATTCTTCTTTGTTAAATATCAGATTGTCTTTTTCCTTTCGGTACTGACGAAGTTTTTCATTGATTTCTTTTTCCCGCATCAACCGCTCATAAACATCTTCCAGGCGCAAAAGAAAAAAACTGCGATTGACGCGGAAATAACGTTTCCGTTCATTTTCTTTTTTATATTGTTCAATAAAATTCAGTTCGATCAGCGTATTAATGCTGTGCGAAATAGAACTTTTACTTGCCTGGAAGATTTCGAGTAATTCCTCAAAAGTAAAACCTTCCCGACAATTATTGAGCACAAACAAAGCATAAAGCCTCGCCGTAAGTGGCTGAAGCTTATAATATGTCTCATAATGTGTACATACTTCTTTGAATAATTCGTGCTTTAAAATGTTTTGCATTTATAAAATTTTCCTACAAAGCTACATTTAGTTCGGTAGCTACCGAACTAAATATGTGTTAATTTTTTGATAAATAAAAAAGCCACTTCAATGAAGTGACTTGTATCAATTATAATTTCAGTAATCTAACCTATAATGCATTATTCATTTAAACATAAACAATTAAAATTCAAGTTTTTTTTTACCAGAGATGCACAGATATATTTTGTAGCGAATCATCAAAAAATCT
>DATGMY010000082.1:0-7637 GCA_035307005.1 Flavobacterium sp.
TACTTAAAATTTTTTGATAATAATGTTTTGCCTTATTCCCATTTCCAATTTGTGCATAACAAAAGGCAATATTGTTTAAGCCCATTTCTATATAGCTTATTTTTGAAGCAGATAAAAGCGTTAAAAACCTATATTTATCAAATTACCTATTTTCAAAAAAAAAGAGAAATGTATATCCGTAATGTATCATAAATACAAATTTTCAGTATTTTATCATTCCGATACTTCGACAAGCTCAGCACAGGCTTTAGGAGGAATCTATTTGATAATCAAAAGATTTTTCACTTCACTACGTTCCGTTCAGGATGATAAAACGAAAATTATTACTAATAACGGATATACATAAAAGAGAATTATTCATTATTTTTACAGCAACACTTCGTTAAAGAATGAAAATATCAGCATCTTTACCGGTACTGATAAGAGATTCCTACGGAATGACAAACGTTATGTTAAAGGGTTTTACAAAGTTTAAAAACAGGTAATTATCTGATGACCTCTATTATTTTATAACAGGGTTTGACTTTTTATAGTTAAACCCTTTTTTTAATAGGTCAATTTGCATTCCGCCTCAATACATCAGCTTAATTTCTTTCAGGTTGTAATGTTGTACTATGTCGTTCTCATGTTGCACTATCAACTGTCCTTCACGGTTGACTTCTTTTATCACTCCCGGCAAACAGATTCCCTCCGGAGTTTCAAAAGTACTTACTACATCTTTTCTAAATAAACGATTGTGATACTTTTCCCATTCCGTTTCTGATTTTTTATCAACATCTGCCATGCGTTCCTGTAAAATATTGACGATCTTTCTAAGAAGTTTTTCACGGTCGATTTCTACGCCATATTGTTGAAAAACAGACGAAGCATGGGGAAATTCCGAAAAATCTGCGGGTAAAATATTGATGCCAATTCCAATTATAGTCTGAATATCTCTATTGGATTTAATGCTGTTTTCAATCAGAATACCGGCAATTTTTTTATTGTATGACAAAATGTCGTTTGGCCATTTTATCCAAATATTTGTTAAATTAAAACACTCCAAAGCTTCTGCCACAGCATTTGCAACCACACAATTTATTGAAAATAAATCTTTTATTTCAACGGGATTTTTTCCTAAATAGACACTAAAAGTCAGGTTCTTAAGCGGCTCCGAGACAAACTTAGCTCCCATCTGCCCTTTTCCCTGAGTCTGGACTTCGGTCCACACCACTGTAAAATCCTCTATTGCATGCTGAACAATCAACTGTTTCAGATAATCGTTGGTTGAAGTTGTGGCATTGAGTTTGATTAGTTTCATTATAAATAGTACCTTAGTAATTTTTAGGACAAAAATAACACTAATAAGATAATTCAATTTGATAAATTTGCAGTAATTTAAGGACAAAATACATTCGATGAATATAGACAAAACGAACAATGAAGCTTTATTAGCTTTAATTATTGAAGGGATAGAAAACGTAAAAGGAGATAATATCACTATATTAGATTTAAGAGCTATTGATAATACAGCGTGCGATTACTTTGTTATTTGTGATGGAAATTCAAACACTCAGGTAAACGCCATTTCAGGTTCTATACAACGTGCCGTGTCAAAAGAACTGAAAGACAAACCCTGGCACGTGGAAGGTTCTGAACAATCCACATGGATTCTCATGGATTATATCAACATTGTAGTGCATATATTCCAAAAGGAAACCCGCGAATTTTACAACATTGAAGACCTCTGGGGTGATGCAAAAATCATTCAGGTAACTTCCAATCAACAAATACAGTAATTTTAATATGGCAAATCCGGCAAACAATAATAAACCAAGGTATAACCCGTGGCTACTTTACACAGGAATCATTTTCATCATTTTAGCAATTTCCTTAACATCCAATGGTGGTGGGTTTGGAGATAACAAAGCGATTACCCTTTCCAAATTTTATGAATTTTTAGACCAGGGAGATGTAGAAAAAGTGGTATTTAACAACTCTACTGCAAAAGTGTATATCTCTTCCGGTGCAATGGAAAGCAACCATGAACATCAAACAACGATCAAACCTTCTTTTTTCAATTCAAAAGCAGACGATCCAAGATATACCGTGGACATAGCCAACAAAGATTTGTTTGAAACCAAACTGAATGAGGCTTACGAACAAGGAAAATTAAGAGAATTTGCTACGGAAAAAGAAAGCAACTGGGGCAGTATCTTTTTATCGTTCCTGCCCATTCTTTTAATCCCTGTAATATGGATTTTCCTGATGCGCAGAATGGCTGGCGGCGGTGGAGCCGGTGGTGGCGGAGGTCAGATTTTCTCTATCGGAAAATCGAGAGCTAAATTATTTGACGAAAAAAACGACCTGAAAGTAACTTTTAGCGATGTTGCCGGACTGGAAGGAGCAAAAGAAGAGATTCAGGAAATTGTAGAATTTTTAAAAACCCCTGAAAAATATACTTCCATTGGTGGTAAAATTCCGAAAGGAGCTTTGTTGGTAGGACCTCCCGGAACCGGAAAAACCCTTTTGGCAAAAGCCGTTGCAGGCGAAGCTCAGGTACCTTTTTTCTCCCTTTCAGGTTCTGATTTTGTGGAAATGTTTGTAGGTGTGGGGGCTTCCCGTGTACGCGACCTTTTTAAACAAGCGAAAGAAAAATCTCCGGCAATTATTTTTATTGATGAAATTGACGCTATTGGTAGAGCACGTGGAAAATCAAACTTTTCAGGATCAAACGACGAACGTGAAAATACACTGAATCAATTGTTGACTGAAATGGACGGTTTTGGTACTAACACTAATGTCATTGTTTTGGCAGCAACCAACCGTGCTGAAATTTTGGATAAAGCATTGATGCGTGCCGGTCGTTTTGACAGACAAATTTATGTGGATTTACCGGATGTCAATGAACGCAAACAGATTTTTGAAGTACACCTGAAAAATATTAAGAAAAAAGACGATTTAGACATTGACTTTCTTTCCAAACAAACCCCCGGCTTCTCCGGAGCCGACATTGCCAATGTTTGTAACGAAGCTGCATTGACCGCTGCCCGTAAAAACAAAAAGGAAGTGGACAAACAGGACTTCTTAGACGCCGTGGACAGAATTGTAGGCGGATTGGAAAAGAAAAACAAAATCATCACTCCCGAAGAAAAATATGCCATCGCTATTCACGAAGCCGGACATGCTACGATTTCCTGGCTGACCGAACACGCATCTCCTTTGGTTAAAGTTACCATCGTGCCACGTGGAATGAGTTTGGGAGCTGCCTGGTATCTGCCGGAAGAACGACAAATTGTCCGCACGGAACAAATGCTCGATGAAATGTGTGCTACTATGGGAGGACGTGCTGCCGAAAAAGTAATTTTCGACAAAATATCAACCGGGGCATTAAGCGATTTGGAAAAAGTAAACAAACAGGCACGTGCCATGGTTACTATTTACGGACTAAATGATTCGCTGGGGAACATTACCTTTTATGATTCTTCGGGACAAAACGAATACAATTTCTCCAAGCCTTATTCGGAAGAAACCGCTAAGCTGATCGATAAAGAGATTTCAGCACTCATCGAAGGACAGTATCAAAGAGCTATCGGTCTTTTGACTGAAAATAAAGATAAACTGATTCAGTTGGCTGATTTGCTTTGTGAAAAAGAAGTTATCTTTAGAGAAGATTTAGAGACGATCTTCGGTAAACGTCTGTTTGACAAACCTGAAACTATTGAAGTAACACCAGAGAACGACACCGAAACACCTTAAAACAAACACTTTAACAATACTTTTAAAAACTTGATGAAACCTAAACGTTTCATCAAGTTTTTTTTTATCTTTGAATTAAGAATCCCCTTATGCAGTTTTAAACAGCAGATGAGTATATTTAAAAAAATTTTAAGCAGATTAACTTCTTCCGGATATAATAAGGATGAAGAAGTAAGCAAATACCTGCCTGAAAAAGAAATTCCTGTAGATGAGCAATTCACTCATAACTTTAAGGTTAATGGGGGGAAATTTCTGTATTGTGAAAACAACGAAGAGTTAGAGGAAAATTTTATAAGTATTTTACAGGAAAACGATTGGTTTGAAATCGGAGCATTGACCTTTGAAAAAAGTTTGCAACATTTTTTAATCGAAAATAAATTAGTTTATAAAAACCCGATAGATCCGGTGTTTTTTCTGACCAATTGCGAAGGTTTAATTGCTCAGGACGGGTCTATTTTATTTTCTTCCAAACAATTGTTGCATTACAAAACCAACGAATTGCCCAAAAACATCATTGTAGTTGCAAAGACAAGTCAGATTACCCGTTCCAAAAGCGACGGATTGCGTAATATAAAAATACGTTATGCCAACGAAATCCCTACAAACATAACCACTATGCAGCATTTTAAAGAAAGTACCGGGGACGATTTTTTACAATACGGCATTCAGGCAAAGAACTTTTATTTACTGCTTTTAGAGGATTTTTAGAATGAACGAAGTACTAAAACGAACGTTTTCGGGAATTGTATATATAGCACTTTTGGTCGGAGCCTTGTTGTTTTCCGACACTTCGTTTCTTTTATTGTTCGGTGTATTTTTTCTGTTGGCAGTCTATGAATTTTGCAAGCTGTTTCAAATCAGTAAAATCGCCGGTTTTGTAACCACTTTGCTGGTAAGCAGCAGTTTCTTTTTTATACACAACTCCGAATTAAACAAGATTTACTTAATAGTACTACCCTTTAGCTGCTACCTTATCTTTGACCTTTTTAAAAATAATTTTTCTACAGACCATTCATTCATTCAAAAAATCGTTCATTTAACCGGTTATGTTATTGTTCCTTTTTTAATCCTGACACAACTGCCTTTTAACAATAATGAATATGCTCCTTTTATATTATTGAGTATTTTTGTAATGATATGGTGTAATGATACCTTTGCTTATATTTGTGGAAGGCTTTTTGGCAAACACAAATTGTATGAAAGAATATCCCCAAAAAAAACCATTGAAGGTTTTGCAGGCGGCTTGGTGTTTACGCAAATAGCGGCGTTTATGGTTTTTAAATTCCTGCCTGTACAAAATATTTCGCTGACATTTTGGCTGGTTATAGGATTAACCGTAAGCATTATGGGAACGCTTGGCGATTTGATCGAATCAAAATACAAACGTCAGGCAAACGTAAAGGACAGCGGCTCGGTTATGCCCGGACACGGTGGTGTTTTAGACCGTCTGGACAGTATAATCTTTGCAGCACCCTTTCTGTTTTTAATCTATAAAATCATTTTATAATGTTTCATAAAGAAGGCGCAAAAATCATTATGTTATCTCTGGCAATTGCTGTTGCCGTTATTATTGGTGTAGAGCATCTATTCACTACTCCGTGGCTGATAAAATCCATTCAGATCATTGCATTGATCGGGCTGATTTTGATATTACAGTTTTTCAGAAATCCTAACCGGGAACTGACCACGATAGATGATCATTTAATTCTGGCACCTGTGGACGGAAAAGTAGTGGTTATAGAAGAGGTCTATGAACCTGAGTATTTTAAAGACCGAAGACTGATGGTTTCCATTTTTATGTCGCCGGTAAATGTCCACGTAACGCGTTATGCTCTCAACGGAATGGTAAAATACAGCAAATATCACCCAGGGAAATATCTGGTAGCGTGGCATCCGAAAGCAAGTGAAGAAAATGAACGAACCACAGTAGTCATTGATAATCCTGTTTTTGGAGAAGTAATGTACCGTCAGATTGCAGGTGCGTTGGCAAAGCGTATTGTAAACTATGCCAAAGTGGGCAACAGAGTAATACAAGGCGAAGATGCCGGATTTATAAAATTCGGATCCCGCGTGGATCTGTACCTTCCGGTGGGAACGGATGTCAATGTTGTTTTAAATCAAAAAGCAAAAGGAAACAAAACCGTAATTGCCCATAAATGATACAGGATTTAGACCTCTTGTTCGATGAAGCTTACAAAAAAGCTTCTAATACTAAGATAAAGCTTCCACCCGATGTAATGCTTCGAATTTATGCCTATTACAAACAGGCTACTTCGGGTTATTCACATCATTTTGAGTTTCAGCAAAGCGATTTGATTCGTGCGTTTAAATTCAATGCGTGGAAACAGGTAAGTCATTTATCCGCCGAACAGGCAAAAACTTTGTATATTGAATTAATAAACTCATTAAAATTATAGTATTATGATGAAAAAGAGCATTTTTTTTATTGCAGGTCTTTCTTCACTGATGTTTTTTAGTTGTAAAGAAAACAACGAAAACGTCGAAGTAGAAATTCCCGAGGCAAACCACACAGAAACTATCCCTTCTGAAGGAGACCCGGCAACGGTAACAGCCAAGCAGGGGGCTTTCCAGATGAAAGGTCTCAACTATGGCTACAACGATCTGGAGCCTTATATGGACGGAATGACCGTGGAAACCCATTACAGCAAGCATCATCTGGGTTATTGTAATAACCTGAACGATGCTATAAAAGGCACCCCGATGGAAGCAATGTCTATTGAAGAAATTCTAAACGGACTGGATCTTACCAACAGCAAATTGCGCAACAATGCCGGAGGGTATTACAACCACAACATTTTCTGGGAAGTAATTGGTCCTGATGCAGGTGGTCGTCCAACTGGAAAAGTAGCTGAATTGATCGACAGAGATTTTGGAAGTTTTGACAATTTTAAAACACAGTTTTCTGACGCTTCTAAAGACGTATTCGGTTCAGGCTGGACTTGGTTGGTTTATCAAAATGACGGTACGCTGAAAATTACCTCTACTGCCAATCAAGACAATCCGTTGATGTCTAATTCAGAAATAAAAGGATACCCACTTTTAAATTTAGATGTTTGGGAACACGCCTATTATCTAAAATACAAAAATGAACGTCCAAAATACATCGACAGTTTCTGGCAATTAGTTGACTGGAGCAAAGTAGAATACAGGTTGTCTCTGATCAAATAATTCAGATAAGAAATCTTTAAAAACCAATGCTGTTTGTATTGGTTTTTTTTATTGGTAACGGTACAAAACACTTATGTATGGAATAATATCCTTGTTTTACGAGAGGCTTAAGCTTATTTTGAGAACTTTTGGATATTCTAATTAAAAGAAAAACCTGCAAATTTTTCAAAAAATGCAGGTTTTCATTGGGTTTCAAAGTCTTTTTACCGAAAAGTATCTTTTATTTGTGGGCGATGAGGGATTCGAACCCCCGACCCTCTGGGTGTAAACCAGATGCTCTGAACCAACTGAGCTAATCGCCCTTTCTTTCTTTGTGAACGGATTGCAAATGTATAATATTTTTTATTCCGAACCAAATTTTTTATGAACTTTTTTGCCTTTTTTAAACAGGTCGTTTCTATGTGATTCCCAACTGAAATCGGATGCAAATATAGAAACTACTTTTTTATTTTACAAACAAAAATCAGATTTTACTCACAAAAACTATAAAGCACTATAAATGAAAAACTTGTAAAACCCATTATTTAGAAAAACACTCCTTCTCTATCTTCTGATGCTTAAATTATTCAAAAAAAACCGTTCATACAATGTTGTATAAACGGTTTTCAACAAGAAATAAAAGTTTTTAGTTCTTATAATAATCTTTACCAAAATTAAAAGTCAGGGAAAAACGCAGGGTGTTTTCCAAAGGATTTTGAACTTTTCCGGTA
>DATGMY010000083.1:0-4143 GCA_035307005.1 Flavobacterium sp.
TCACAACCCAAAAACAACATTCAGATAAACATTTCGTCCTGTTCGGGGAATATTGTTCCAGTCAGCAAAAGAGGTATAATAACGGTCAAAAATATTTTCTACACCTGCTTTCAGGCTTAAAGAGGTTTTTTCAAACCAAAAGGAATAACCGGCATTTAGCCCGAAAATGATATAATCGCTGGTTTTGTTTTCTCCGTAAAACGGAGCATAACTGTTGTGTTTTGCGTTTCCGTTGGCAGTGATTTGTGAAGTGAAATTTGTTTTTGAATAATTCAATGCCAGGGAATAACGAAACGGACTGATAAAGGGCAGATTGTTACCGTCGCTTCCTTTTCCATAACTGTACACCAACTGTGATTCTGCTTTAAAATAATTTAAAAAATGGTATTCCAAAGTGTAATCTGCTGTAAAAATAGTGGCATAATCCAAAGCCGAATAGCGTTTGACACCCGTTGCACCAATAGTCATCGGAAGTACTGAATTGTCTATTAAACCTACGATATAATCCTGAATATGAAAATACGAAGCGGATAATCTGGAATGAAAAGCATTAGAATGATAATGAACCGAAACATTCATTTCCGATGATTTTTCGTTGGACAAATCCGGATTTCCTACATAATCATAAAAATCATTGCTGTTATAAAGGTAAAAACCATAACCTTCCGAAACAGAAGGAGCTCTTTCTCCATAAGCCAAGCCAAAATCATAACTCCACTTGCCTTGCTGCAAAAGATAATTTCCTGAAAAACTCTTTAACAGGCGGTTTTTGGTATCATCCATATCAGGATAAAAAATCTGAAGACTCGACAATCCGAAATCATCTGCGATTTTGTTGGAATGAAATCCAATATTTGCCGAAAATTTTAATTCGTTGTTTTCGTCTAAACGATAAGTGTTTCCGAGAAACAATCCTCTGTAAAGCGTCCGTACATCGGGCCAGGTGTACATAAACATCAGATTTTCGTTCGGGTTGTTGGGATACATCGTCATTTCGGCTACCGATTTGTTGTAAAACGCATTGAGATTGACCGAAAAATGATGTTTTTGTAATTTCCCCTTTATTTTTGAATACATTCCGTAAGTGTCTGACCAACCCGGCATATCCATGTGAACAGGAACATTGGGGCGTTTGGTATCGTCCATGGTGTGGGTAATGGAGTTGTAATACAGTTTGGTTTCCCAGTTTTCAATTGTTTTTGAAACAGGAAGATGCTCGTATTTAATGGAAGTAATCAAAGCCTCGGCAAGCGAAACATCCATAGGAAGTGCGGGATAGCCCACATCGGTTGCTTTGTCGTAAATCACTGAAGTTTCCACGAGGTTGCGTTTGTTCAGAAAATAACCAAAAGTTCCCGAAACATTGTATTTGGTAAATTGCGAAAAAGGAACTTCACGGTTTTTTCCGGCTTTGTAATTTTCTGCATCGCGATACATAAAATCGGCATTGGTATAAAACAAGCTGTCGTTATAACCGGCAGAAGCTCCAATGATCTTCTGTTCATTGTTGGTTTCATAACCGCTGATCAATCGCCCATTCCAACCTAATGCTCTCTCGCGAACAGTACTCCGCTTTAGATTCAAAGCCCCTCCGATTGTTGCTCCGTGGGCGTTGCCCTGTTGCCCGGAAATCACTTCAGCTTTGGACAAATTCGAAACTTCCACATAAGATGTAATCGGATCCATTTTATCCGTACACGCCCCAAAAATCCGCATTCCGTCAATAGTGATGACAGTTCGTTCGGTGGCCATACTGTTGATGAGCGGTTCCCAGGCATAGCCGCCTCTTTTTACCATATTTATTTTAGAAGATTTTTCTAAAAACTCGTCTAAAGTAGAAAGAGGTTTGGCTTGTTTCTGATCCAAAGATTTCGCAGTTCCTGCAATAATGATTTCATCTAAAGTAGTGTCGTTGAAAATACTGTCGGTAGGTTTTTCCTGGGAACAGGCATTTATCCCCAGAAAAATCAACAACCCACAGATGGTGTTTTTACGTTTCATCATTTGTGTCTTTAGAATTCTATTTCCAGATACAAACTGCTCGCTTCATTTTCGGCAGTTACTTCTTCGCCTTTCAATACTTCATTTTGCTGATTTAAAAGCTGTAAGTTGATTTTCCAATAACCTGTCATAGTTAGTGATAATTTCCCATGATAAAAGCCATCGGCTTTTTGGGTTAAATCAATATTGTTTGGCGAACCGTGATTACCCATACTTGGCATTCTCGGGTCGATTTTAATGGTGTAGTTATTTACTGTTGAAAAGGTCATCATATTTTCCATTTTAAATAAACCTGCAACCATATCATTCTGAGAAACGGTTGGCGTATCAGGTTCAATCAATGCCAGAACATAGCGCGTATCGTCTGTTCCTGTAAATGTAGCAACCCGTTGTTTGTCGGATGGATGTACCTGAATTGTTTCAGAAACAGTATAATTGTTGCCGTTGATGGAATAATTAACAGTCAATTCCCAATATTCAGAACCGTGCGAAGCCATTTGAAAAACAATATATCCGTTGTAAAGCGTTTGTTTACCGGTAGTTTTCACAATTTCTGATTTCGGACAGGAATGCTGCATATTCGCCATATACATCACAGGATTCCAACTTAGAGAAGCGTCGGTTACAAAATCATTGGAATCTTTATCTTTAATACGAAGTGAAAGGGCGTTGTATCCTTGTTTCAACGTTCCGCTTTTTGAATACAATTCCACAGTATGCGTGTCGTTGGAAAATTCCTGAATTTGAACTAAACCGTTCAGTTCATCAGTGTTTGCAGGGGTTGTTTCATCATCTGAAGAGCACGAGAAAGTCAACAGAGATACGAATAAAACAGAGAGATATTTTAAAGTTTTCATTTTAATAAAAGTTTAATTATAGATATAAAGTGTTTGATCTTGAAGAATATTCAAAACCTGAAAAAAGTGGATAATAGCTGTTTTTCTGTTTGGGGTATGAAAACCCGTCTTTTGCAAAACAAAAGATTAAAGCAGATTAAACAGCAATCTAAAATTAAATAAAGACAGGAGGATGAAATACCGAGGTAGTTTCAGAATAGGAATAAAGATTGTTGTACACTGAATTTACTTCGTGAACATCTTTCATCACCGGAACGAAATTGATATAGGTTTGTTGTGTTTCCTTGAAAAATACCAAATTCAACTCTACGGGAAATGTTCTTTTTTCCTTTCCGTTTTCAGGAGCATCCGAGGCTTTTGCCAATTCTTTTACCAAATGACATTTTCCGTTACATTCCATTTCTGCGATTTCTTTGTTTTCACAAAGTTCGTTTTTAATGTAGTCATAAAAAACAACATATTCCAAAACCGGAATTACGGGCTTGAACAACATAAAAAGGGCAAATATGAATGCAAACTTTTTCACGGGTGTAAAAATACGTTGATTATAAATCTTGGACAAAGATACCTCTGCATTTTTAAAGGTTTTATGATTTAAATCAGTGTTTGGAAAATTTATGATAGCTGAATAAAAATATAGAGGTCATCAGATAATTACATATCTTTAAAACTTTGTAAAACGCTTTAACACAACGTTTGTCATTCCGTAGGAATCTCTTATCAGTGCCGGTAAGGATGCTTACAGCATGACAAACATAATGTTAATTTTAAAACACTATTGATTTACAGCGTTGTTTCAATATATATCTATGAATTTAAGTTGTGACCTCTAAAATATTATTTAATTTAGCATAAAAATTAGATATGTCAAAAAATAATATTCCTATGACTAGGCAAGTAAACTGGTTTGCCGTAATTCCTCAATTAATTTTTATGGGAATCCTTATTATAATCTATTATTTATTGAATATTAGCGAACCTGTTGTTTGGGGTTCATTAACATATCTGATTTTTTCATACGGATTACAATCATTTTTTACTAAAGACCATAAAAAAGGAATAAAATTGATAAAAATAAATAATTATTCCGATGCGATTGATTCCTTTGAAAAGAGTGTTGAATATTTCCAAAAAAATAAATGGATTGATAAATATAGGTTTTTAACGCTTTTATCTGCTTCAAAAATAAGCTATATAGAAATGGGCTTAAACAATATTGCCTTTTGTTATGCACAAATTGGAAATGGGAATAAGGCAAAACATTATTATCAAAAAATTTTAAGTA
>DATGMY010000084.1:0-7092 GCA_035307005.1 Flavobacterium sp.
ATGAACAGCCTGTCTCTACGGGACATTTGAGTTTATAAAAACAGGCATAGCTAAAAGTTTTGTGTTGTTCTAAATATTCATTACACATATAGCACAATGCTGAAATTTATAACAATAACCTGAAAGGGTCATAATATAATAGTCCAATGCAACGCATTGGGAAGGTGTTACAAGAAAAAACGCCCTGAAATCGAAGATTCGACGAAGTCAAAGGACAGTATATCAGTATTTAATATAGCATATATAGTCCTTTCAGGACATATTTGGTTTCGGATCTATCGTAAGGCGTTGCCTTACGTTAATCATATCAAAGGCTTTCAGCCTTTCTATGTGTTGTAAAATCATATGTGAAAATTTACTCATTACACACTATTATAGCACAATGCTAAAAGTTTAAATCATTTCCTTCTGAAAAGTAATGTTTTTGAAACCTTGCAATAGTTATAAAAACCTTGAAAATCAATAACATATTAATCTAACTCAGGTTTACAGCATGACAAACATAATGTTAATTTTAAAACACTATTGATTTATAGTGTTGTTTCAATAAATATATATGAATTTAAGTTATGACCTCTATAAAAATATTTTCAGGGTATGATTACAATCATAAATTAGATGAATAAAACGCTCTTATATTTGTAATGAAAATTAAATACATTTTTTTTTCAAGCTTCATGATATAACAAGCATTAGTCTATGGAAAGGCTGCCTGGAACAGGCAGCTTTTTACTTATGACCCAAATCATAAATTTGGTATGAAAAATGCACGAACTTTGACGTGTGAAAGAATTGAAAATAATGGCAGCAAAACAAGATATTTTAACCCGGAAAGATATTGAAACATTGGTCGATCAGTTTTATGAACGCGTTCGCAATGACGAAGTCATCGGATATATTTTTAATGATGTGGCAAAAACCAATTGGGAAGTTCATTTACCAAAGATGTATGATTTTTGGGAAGTAATTTTGTTTGGAACAGGTAAGTTTAAAGGCAATCCAATGTTGGTACACAAAGAAGTTCACGACAAAAGTCCGATGTCCGAGGCGCATTTTCAACATTGGCTGGCATTGTTTCACGACACTGTGGATGCGCTTTTTGAAGGAGCAAATGCCGAAGATATTAAATACAGCTCCTCCAATATAGCCAAAAGTTTAATGTACAGAGTGTTGAATATGTTTTAAATTTAAATACCATTTTTTAAATAATTCTAATAGCTTTAGCCGTTGGTGTAATAATTTTATACCAACGGTTTTTGTATTGAAAAAAAAAGTATCTTTGTTATTCAATCTATTGGCTATGAAAGGACCCTTGTTTTACTCAAAAATCTTGTTGTTTGGAGAATACGGAATCATCAAAGATTCCAAAGGTCTGTCTATTCCGTATAATTTTTATAACGGAGCATTGAAAATTGATGAGCAGTTAAACGAAACCAAACAAAAATCCAACCAAAGTCTTAAGGCGTTTGCTACATATTTAAGTCAGTTGTCTGCCAACGAACCCGGTTTGGTGCAGTTTGATATGGAGGCACTAAACCGCGATATTGAAGCAGGAATGTATTTCGACTCCAGTATTCCTCAGGGTTATGGTGTGGGAAGTAGCGGTGCATTGGTGGCAGCGGTTTACGACAAATACGCGAAGGATAAAATCACGGTTTTGGAAAATTTGAACCGGAATAAATTATTGGTACTTAAAAAGATTTTCGGAAGAATGGAATCGTTTTTTCACGGAACATCTTCTGGTTTGGATCCGTTGAATTCTTATTTGAGTTTACCGATTTTAATCAATTCCAAAGATCATATCGAACCAACCGGAATTCCGTCTCAAAAAGAAGAAGGAAAAGGAGCTGTGTTTTTGATTGATTCAGAAATAATTGGTGAAACCGCACCTATGGTCAGTATTTTTATGGACAATCTCAAAAACGAAGGATTCCGTAATATGATGAAATCGAAATTTACAAAATATACCGATTTGTGTGTGGAAAACTTCCTGAAAGGCGATTTTAAATCGTTGTTCAGCAATACCAAGCAATTGTCTAAAATTGCTTTGAGTCATTTCAAACCAATGATTCCCGAGAGATTTCACACCATTTGGCAACAAGGAATCGACAGCAATGATTATTATTTAAAACTTTGCGGATCGGGCGGTGGAGGCTATATTTTAGGATTTGCACCGGACTATGAAAAAGCAAAAGAAAGTTTAAAAGATTATAAATTAGAATTGGTTTACCGTTTCTAAGTATGAAAGCATCGCGGAAACTAAAATGGACACTGCTCCAGTTTTTAAGTTTTTTTTCCGTGATTCGCGGATACAACATAGCCGTAGTTGTCATCGCACAATATTTATCGGCAATATTTATTTTTGGCTCTCATTCGAGAGCCATTACTGTTTTAACTGACGTTCATCTTTTTCTGATTATTTTCAGTAGTGCGCTGGCAATTGCGTCGGGCTATATCATCAATAATTTTTACGATGATGAAAAAGATCTCATCAACCGACCTTATAAATCGTTTATTGACAGAAAGGTAAGTAAAGCAACCAAGTTCAGGGTTTATTTCCTGTTGAATTTTTTAAGTGTCACAATTGCCTGGCTGGTTTCGTGGCGCGCTGCGGTTTTTTATGCCGCTTATATCTTTTTGTTGTGGTTTTATTCTCATAAACTAAAAAAATATCCGATTATCGGCAATGTCACCGCTTCGTTATTGGTGTTGCTTCCGTTTTTTGGAATATTGATGCACTTTCAAAATTTTAGCTGGGGGATTTTTGCACACGGATTTTATCTTTATCTGATTATTTTAATTCGTGAATTTGTAAAGGATTTGGAAAACCTCAAAGGCGATTTTGCGAATAATTATCAGACGATTCCCGTACGTTTCGGAATCAAAATATCTAAATACCTGATGACGCTTTTAGTGGCTTTAACGCTTTTACCGGCTTATGCCTTAATCACGTATTATGAAGTG
Organism: Flavobacterium sp.; assembly: GCA_035307005.1. Taxonomy (GTDB): domain Bacteria; phylum Bacteroidota; class Bacteroidia; order Flavobacteriales; family Flavobacteriaceae; genus Flavobacterium. Next base: position 2,965 of record DATGMY010000084.1, read on the forward strand.
GGTTATATGCAGTATTATTTTTATGTGAGCAGCGGATTGCTTTTGGCATTCCTCATTTTTTTATATCAGGCATTCACCCAAACCGATTTTAAAAAACTACACATCTTACTGAAACTGATTATTCTTTTAGGAGTATTGTCTATTGTTTTAATCAATCCGCAGGTAATTATTCACGGGAAACAATTAGTAGAACCTTATTTATAAATTATCGCTATTTTTCCAATCAGCGTCTTCTATAACTTTAGGTTCCATATCAGTAATTGCTGGTTTTGGTTTCACCCGGGCAAAAAAGAAATAAATACAAGTGACAAACCATCCTGCCCAAAACAAATAACCTCCGGTATGAAACTGACTGTTCATATATTTATGGCTGGTCGATGTGAAATCATAATAGGTATAAAACAAGCCCAAAAGTCCCAAAATAATGAATGCGAGGTTTACAATACTGAAATTTTTATAAGAAGTAATCCTTTTTACAATCCACAAAACAGCAATGAGGAGTAATTGTACGATAAAAACTGCGGCAAATCCTTTGTACCAATGCTTTAAAAAACCATATTCGGTATAAAAAGTAGAAACACCGATTCTTCCCATTAAAGACATTTTGGAAAATAAAATTCCGGCAACAAGGCTGATGATTGCCTGAATTAAAGTCAATATAACCCACTTGTTTTTCATAACTTCTCTACAATTTGAATCTTAATGTAAAGATGCTAAATATTCTCGTATCTTTGTAGAAATTTTTTAAAATGAATTCACGGAGCGGAAATAAAGGCAACAAGGATAATAGAAAACCATCTTTTTCTAAAGGAGGTTCGTATGACAAAAGCAAACAAGGAGGCAAAGCCGCTCCTTCTAAGTTTAACAAACCTTTTAAAAAGGAGGCAAAGCCGTTTAAAAAATCAAACGATAATAAGCCAATTGCTGTAAAAGATGATACAATCAGGCTGAATAAATATATTGCAAATTCCGGTGTTTGTTCCCGGAGAGATGCAGATTTATATATCCAGTCAGGAAATGTTACGGTAAACGGAGAAGTGATTACCGAAATGGGACATAAAGTAAAACCCAACGATAAAGTGGTTTTTGACGGTGTTTTGCTTAATCCGGAGAAAAAGGTTTATGTATTGCTTAATAAGCCCAAAGGATTTTCTACTTCTGATGATGAAAATGTTTCAAGTGCGTATGATCTGGTACGTAATGCTGCTACATCTGTATTGAAACCTGTAGGTCGTATGGATAAAACTACAGTAGGTTTATTGTTGTTTACCAACGACAATGAGATGATACAGAAATTTACCAATGCTGCGCAACATTCATCTAAGTTGTATCAGGTTTCGTTGGATAAAAATCTGAAATACGAAGATTTGGAAAAAATCAAGACCGGTGTTTACATTAACGAACATAAAGTCTGGGTAGAAGAAATATCGTATGTGGAAAACCAGCCCAAAAGCGAAGTGGGAATCAAAGTAAAAACATCCAATGTAAAAGTGGTTCGTGCTGTTTTTGAAAAATTAGGATACAACGTCATTAAATTAGACCGGGTAATGTTTGCCGGACTGACCAAATGGGGTTTAACCCGCGGGCAATGGCGTTTTCTTACCGAACAGGAAGTGATCAACCTGAAAAATCTGAAATAGCTGTAAATAGGCAACTTTATAAAATCAAACAGTCCCTAAGTATTTAAATTTAGGGACTGTTTTTTTTATTGTTTTATAAACTTATGACTGGAACTCTTTCCGTTGTGATTCACGATTAAAACATACGTTCCGGAAGCTAAGAAATCAATCGTTATTTGATGGTGACTTTGCTCGAAATGTTCTTTTTCAAAGGTTTTTACCAAACGTCCGTTTAAATCAAAAATAGAATATTGGGTTCTTCCGTTTTTTTCTGAGGAAAAAGAAATGTTCAAGACATCTTTAGCTGGATTAGGAAAAATTTTAAGCGTTTGTTTTTCAAATGACTCATTGCTCATAGCAGGATCCCAGATAGTCAAAGGTTTTGAAACCGTATAAAAAATATTGTTTACAGCTTCTATTTTAATTCTTCCGTTATAAGTGTTTTCCAACGAAGCAGGTAAGGTTATTGTTTCATTTCCGTCGTTGGGGGTATTGGCTGTCAATGTAGTGTAGCTTTCCCCATTGTCGGTCGAAATCAAAATATTTACATGCGAAACATTGATGTTGTTTGATGTTGTTCCGGCTACGTTCCAGGTAATTGTTTTTGAACTTCCAGTATGCCATACAGGTTCCGTTGTAGAAGGATTATTGTTGGGATAAGTAATCACAAAAGGTCCGGTGTTTGCAACATTTATTGTTACTTCAGGTGTGTAAACCACCCTTCCTCCCAAAGGATTGTTGTCGCGTACTATGGCAACAAAATGATACGTTCGTGCTGTGGTTGCCAAACGTTCCCAGGTATTGCTGACAATTCCGTTTGCGTTTGTTGTTCCGCCCAAAACAGTCGTTTCATTCGGAAAAGAACGGTAATTATTCTTAGTTGGAGCGACAGATCTGAAATTAGGACCTTCAGTAGAAGAGGCTGCCGGAGGCTGAGAAGAAATTTGCGTATCTGTTTGCTCAAAAGCATAGGTCATTTCGTCGCCATCTGCATCGATCGCAGTAGTGCTAAGGATAAACGGCGTACCATAAGGAATCGTTTTGCTTTGCAATGCAGGAACCGCAGGCGCACTGTTTGCGATTGTGGTTTGTTGAGCGCAGGTAGTTGTCAGCAAAAAGTTTTGCATTTCTTTAATGCTGATGTAATGATAATAATCATTTACCTGCGATTGAACATCCGGAGAACAAATACCAGCATACGACATAATGGTGCTGCCACTTCCTGTTTCCATAGCCGTTGAATTATTGCGGTTCCACTGACAAGCATTATTAAAGGTATGATTGGCACCAAACTGATGCCCCATTTCGTGGGCTACATAATCTACGTCATAAGCGTCACCTACAGGCGAAGAGGCTCCGGTAATTCCCTGTGCTTTAAAGTTGGCACTGCAAACCGATGCTAAACTTGCTAATCCGCCGGCTCCTGTGCTAAAGGTGTGTCCAATGTCGTAATTAGCACTTCCGATAACACTGTTGATCACACTTTGGCTTTGCATAATTAACATGTTTGCGTTGTTGTTACTGAAATTGTCAGAGGTTATAAAGATAATTTCTTTGTTATTGGCGACTAAATTCAGGTGAACATTCAGTTCGCGTTCAAAGATCTGGTTGATACGGGTAATGGTTACATTCATCGCAGCCAAAACAATATTCTTTTGTTGTTTGATTGTAAATTTCGGAACATTTGGCGGAGCGTTATTTACATGAAATTCAGCGTATTCCGTAGTGCAGGCTAAGGCTAATCGGTACGTCCTTTTTTTGTCGTCTGTACTTAATGACTGAACAGGAATGGAAGTAGTTGTATGCTCGTTAGCATCAAAAGAGCTGCCTGCTGTAAGACAGTTAAACCGGTTTTTAGGAAGTTCAAGACTTGTCCGGTCGTAAACGATTATGGTGTTTAAATCGTTGGTATAATTGTCGATATAATACACCGTTCCATCGGTTTTCGTTCCCATGGCGTGCATACCGAAAATATCAGAAAGGCTGATGCTTAAATTGTTGGAAGGATTTTCAACAGAAACGGCTTTTAGGCTTCTGATATTCGGAACATCTTTTGCCAATTCCGGTTCCATTGCGGGATTGTCATAAATCCAGTAGGTTTGAAATGCTCCGTTTGCATCGGGAATATTGAGGGTAATGGACGATGTTTCGTTGGATAATGCAGGCGCGTCTTTTACGATTTCTAATAAATTATTTAAGTCGAACGAATAAAGATAAAAATGCTCTGGATGATGCGTTCGGACAAATTTCTCCTCTTCTCTCCATTCGCGGTCGGTAGTTTTTTTAAAAACAGTTGGCTGGGCAAATAAACTCCCGGAACCCAATATAAGAATGATAAAAAACCTGTAAAATATTTTCATAACAAAACAGTCAAATTACAAAGGGCTAAAGTTAGGTAAATTATTCGTGTAAAAATCTATCCAATGAAGAAATGATACTATTTTATAGGCATTTGCCGTTTTATTGATAAATTTGCAAAAACATAAAAGTGAACGTTTTTCATTCGATA
>DATGMY010000085.1:0-3208 GCA_035307005.1 Flavobacterium sp.
GTGGTTCGGGGACTACACCAACAATTGGGCGATATGGCTCAGGCAAAATTAGTACGGGCATTGGAAGGTGCGGTTTTAGACGTAGTTGTTGATGTCAGACCTGATTCAGATACGTATGGTCAATCGTTCTCTGTTGAATTATCCGCAGAAAATAAGAAACAATTGTTTGTTCCCAGAGGTTTTTTACACGGTTTTTCCGTCTTAAGTAATGAAGCAGTATTTTTTTATAAATGCGACAATTTTTATGATAAAGCTTCCGAAGCAGGTATCCATCCTTTGGATCCTTCATTGAATATCGATTGGAAAATAGAAAGAATCAAGATGGTTTTATCTGAAAAAGATAAAGAAGCTCCTTTTTTTAATAAACAGCAGGAATGATGAGCAGGTTATTAATAACAGGAAAAAACGGTCAGCTGGGATCTGAATTACAGGATTTACAACACAACTATCCTCAATACGAAATGATATTTGTAGATCGGGAGGAAATGGATCTGAGCAATTCGGAACAAATTCTAAAAGTTTTAAACGACCAAAAACCCGGTATTATTATTAATACCGGCGCCTACACTGCAGTAGATAAAGCGGAAACCGAACAGGAGTTATGCGATCTGATCAACCATAAAGCAGTAAAAACAATGGGAGAGTGGGCAGCAAAAAACAATGCAAAAATCATTCATATTTCTACGGATTATGTTTTTAACGGAACTTCTGAAATTCCACTTAAAGAAACGGACGCTACCGATCCTATTAATGTGTATGGTTTAACCAAATTAAAAGGCGAACAAGCTTTGCAAACATCCGGTGCTGCTTACGTGATCATACGTACGGCTTGGGTGTATTCAACTTACGGAGCCAATTTTGTCAAAACCATGATGCGTCTGATGAATGAGCGTGATGAGATAGGTGTAGTTGCCGATCAGGTTGGCACTCCCACTTATGCCCGTGATTTGGCACAAGTGATTATGGATGTTGTAGTGGCAGATGCATTTACACAAGGTATTTATCATTACAGCAATGAAGGAAAAATCAGTTGGTATGATTTTGCCGCAGCTATTAAGGAAATTAAAGGATACAAAACAAAAATTAACGCTATTAGCAGTAATGCCTTTCCGACACCTGCCAACAGACCCAATTTTTCGTTATTAGACAAAACTAAAATAAAAACAACATTTAATGTATCTGTACCTTACTGGAAAGACAGTTTAGAAGAAATGCTCACAAAATTGTAGATTCGCAGTAACACATAAGCAGATTTGCGAATATACCAATCAGCAAAAAGAATAAGAAATGAAAGGAATTATATTAGCCGGAGGTTCCGGAACCCGTTTACATCCGTTAACATTAGCTGTAAGCAAGCAATTGATGCCGGTTTACGATAAACCCATGATTTATTATCCGTTATCAACTTTGATGTTGGCAGGAATCAACGAAGTTTTGATTATTTCCACACCGCACGATTTACCACATTTTAAAAAATTGCTGGGCGATGGTTCACAAATCGGTTGTCGTTTTGAATATGCCGAACAACCTGAACCCAATGGATTAGCTCAAGCATTTGTTATTGGAGAGCAATTCATAGGCAACGATAAAGTGGCTTTGGTTTTGGGCGATAATATTTTCTACGGCAGCGGTATGAGCAAGTTGTTGCAAGATTGTACGAAAGAACAAGGTGGAGTCGTTTTTGCTTATCCGGTTCACGATCCGGAACGTTATGGAGTAGTGGAATTTGATGAAAACAACAAGGTGATTTCCATAGAAGAAAAGCCCACTGATCCAAAATCTAATTATGCCGTTCCTGGCTTGTATTTTTACGATAATTCGGTAGTAGAGATTGCTAAAAATATTCAACCGTCGGCTCGTGGAGAATATGAAATTACGGATGTGAACAAAGAATATTTAAAAAGAGGAAAATTACGTGTGGGTGTTTTTGATCGCGGAACAGCCTGGTTAGATACCGGTACGTTTGCGTCGTTGATGCAGGCGGGGCAGTTTGTTCAGGTTATTGAAGAACGTCAGGGAATGAAAATCGGAGCGATTGAAGAAGTCGCCTATCGTATGGGATATATTACCAGAGAACAGTTGCACAAAGTGGCCAAACCATTGGAAAAAAGTGGTTATGGAGCCTATCTTTTGAATTTAAAATAACAAGGATTAATCAGAATTGTTGGTGAATTTTTTCTTAAACGGTATTAAATAACTGATAGAATAACCAAAACCAGCACCAATGTTGCCGCTGTATTTCTGTCCGTAACCGGGATAGTATAAATTCTCAAATCCTTCAGGTTGTTTTTGAGTCAGTAATCCGTTGAAACGTACATTCATACCCAAAAACAAGTGATCGACAATTTCTACTTTTATTCCAAATACCAACTCCAACCAATGGGCAGACAATCCATTTGATTTCAGCTCGGGATATTGCAATTCTTCATTAAAATAGCCGCTCCCGGTATTTACTCTGTAGGTGTGCAATGTTTGACTATGCAAACTAACCCCATAACGAGCGCCCACATAAATCAAATTGTTCATATCCAGCCAGTTTTGATGAAAATTTCTGTCTAATCCGATTTTTAGAAACATTCCCGAAGTGGTATAGGTTACCTGATCGTCTTCTTTAAAACGGTTTTCAAACCCTGCTTCGGCAGCAATATAATAGTTTTTGTTGTAACGGTAATCGGCACTTATTTCAAAACCGGTATAGTTATTATCCCAAATATTTTTACTAGCTTTAACTAAATCGGTACCTATTCGCAAACCATACACTTCAGGATATTTTTTTGGAACATCCTGCGCAAGTGTGGAAGAGGTAAAAGTCAATATCAGACTAATAGTAAAGATAAATATGCGCATTGTCGTCGTTCGTGATTTCAGAAGTTAAATTGGAAATATTCTGTATCCAGGAGTCATTTGTTGATTCAGGGGCTAACAGATTGGCATTGAAATTAAAAAAATTCACTTTATAACCACAGGCTTTGGAAACATAAAACTCTTGCGTATTGTAGATAAACCGGATATCGTTTTTCTTAATAATCGTGTCGTTTCCGGAAATCGTAGGCGGAATGTACAATAATAACGACCATTGTGTTTCGTTGGTATTGATCTGTAAAGGGAGTTCGATGTTGGATGTGTTTTTATAAAAAATAGTATCCGAATATCCATCTGCGATGAGAGCAATTTTAGCAGCAGGCTTTAACATTTCCGGTTCAAATCC
>DATGMY010000086.1:0-5290 GCA_035307005.1 Flavobacterium sp.
ACAGACAGCCCGATCGAAGAATCCACTTTAGAAATTTCTTCAACAACGGTAATATATTCGTGATAACCTAAACCAGATCCACCCAGCTCTTCAGGTACCAAAACCCCCATAAAACCCATTTCTCCCAATTTTTTGAATAATTCAACCGGAAAAATCTGGTCTTCATCCCATTTCATAATATTTGGTCTGATTTCTTTTTCAGCAAATTCTCTGATTGATTGGGCAATCATTGCCTGCGTTTCGTTATACTCGAAGTTCATTTTTACTTGTTTGTTTGTTTTGATTTTTACTTGTTTGTCTAAAAATCCAAATATAGCTCAATTATTTTTAATTTGTCAAGTGGCAAACTGCTAATTTTTTCTAAATCTTCTTTTCTCAACGGTCGGTCTTCCTTACTTCTAAGCACCACAATCTCACGAGCTATGCGAGAAGTAATGTAAGGAATTTGGATGAGTTCTTCTCTGGAAGCCGTGTTGATGTTGACTTTTACGATAGCAGGTTTGTTTTTTATAAATGTCGATTGCTTTAATAACGTCACAGCTTCAGGACGCAATCCTTTGATATACCGTAACTGTTCTACCGATACAAAACCACCTAATTTTTCACGTTCGTTCAACACAGCATTTGCGAAATAATCTCCAATCCCTTTTAGCGCGACCAAATCATTGTAAGTCGCTTTGTTCAGGTCCACTCTTTTGAGATCCGGTTTTTCCCTGGATTCTACCCGGTTAGACAACTGCGTCCATTCCGGAAATTTAAAATAGGGCGACATTGAATGGAGTAAACTATCTGATATTCCTGTGATTTTTTGAAATTCGGCAGCAGAATTCACATATTTATCCTGCGTACGAAACTCCAACAAACGATCGACTTCCTCAGGACTCATTCCCAATCGAAAACCACGTTCGTAATTGATATAATTGGGATTAAACAAACGAGGTTCATACTTTTTAAGGGCTTTCTGTTTTAAACTATCGATTTCTTTTTGTAAGTCCGGATCAATGATTAATTCTGCCCGATTTGCAGGTTGCAAATAACGTGTAGCATAAATCATTGCCTGAAGCACGATGATGATGCCAAGCAAAACCAAAACAGAAAGCCGTTGTTTTTTAGTAAAATAAGGTAATGGTATTTTCATTGATTCATCAGTTTAATACCTATATCGCAATTTAAACACCGGCGCAAATCACAATAATTTTTCTTTAAAAAAAGAATGGACTGACTGTCTAAAGAGCTTTCAACCGGAACTTTCAGCGATCTGAACACCGAAGTTGTATTGTTTTTTTCAAAAGCAATCGACTGATAATGTTGTAGAATCTCCTCTATCATATCACTTCCCAACTGCTGATGATACACATATTGAAATGGCAGAATAGTGTTGATAAGCACTAAATTGTAAAACGATGCTGTGATATTTTTACTTCTTTTTTTGTGTTCACGCCCGAAAACATAATGCATTTGCCAATAGACAGATGGCTGCGCGCCGAGCAATTTATTATTGACACAAATGCTTTCGGGATTTTTGACCAAATCAAATAAAAATAGTTGACGATGAAAAAAAACCGCAAACTGCGTCAACCGGATTGTTGGAAAATTATCCGGACGAAGCTTGTGAAAAGACGCTTTGCCGGATATGGGTTTCAATGCGTATTTATGAGAAAGATACTGATAAGCTTTTCGTAAGGAAGTGAAATAAAAATCTTCGTTTTCATTCGAAAGCAATCCTGCGGTACCCAGCAACAAAGCTTCCAAATGTAGTATATTAGACTGTTCTTTACGCAAAACTTTTAAAGGCAGCTGTTGTGCCACCTGATAGAAGACATCACCATTGATGTTTAATCCAAAATTGCGAAGCAACAGGCGATAAAAAGCCTCTTCCCAATTGTTTTGAGTCTGTTTGAGTTCATTTACAATACGATCGGTAAATTGTTCTAATCGTTCAATCATCAGCTTTTCTTTCCAAAGCAACCATTCAAACTTGGAAAATTGCTCAATGTAGTCTTCGCAGAAAATAAACCTGGGCTGTAGTTTAAACTGATTATAAGCTTTATACACCGATTCAGAAACATATTCCTGCAACAATAACGTAGGAATTTCCTCTCCATTGCTGCGAACAACAGGAATATCATTATTCCACACCACGTGAAGAATCACGTTGTCGTAAGCAGCATCGGTTTCGTGATGATGCGCATACCAATCCGAGGCATTGATGTGCATTTCTACATTTCCCGCCCAAAGTTGGTCGTCGATATATATTTTGGCGTTGAAAAAATCCGGTCCTTCTGCCCCCAGAAACAAACCAAAGTCTTTGACAACGATTTCATTGTTTTGAACCGTTTTCAGTATCGCTGTATTAAGCTTCTTAAATCTCCAAACATAATGTAAAAAGTCCTCTCGCATAACCCAAAAGCTTTGCATAAATTTAAAATAAAAAAATCAATCTTCCTAATAATTAAGAAATATCCCGATAAAAAAAGCCTTTTATCATACTTTTTAATCTAAGTTCGATTATTTTTATTCATTGGAATGGGCTTTAGCCCGATGCTATTAATCAAACTCAAGTTATTAAGAAACTTAAAAACTTTTTTGATTTGCTCCGTAGGAACCTTCTGTTCGTAGAAATATGCATTCATCAAGCATTAGCTCCGGTAGGAGCGGTCTGTTCATTTTACAGGTCGCTCCTACCGGAGCTTTTATTTAGAATAATTTACTTTTTCTATGAACAGCCTGTCCCTACGGGACGTTTGGATTTATAAAAACAGGCATAACTAAAAGTTTAAATCACTTCCTTCCGAAACCTTACAACGCTTACAAAAACACCAATTACGAAGCTTTTATTGCTTAGAAAACTTTTTAAATTGCTAAACAAAAACGCCTCAGCATTTCGGCTAAGGCGTTGGTTAAATTAATATTTTTCTGTTATTTGATAGAATTTATAATGTCGTATTTGGTAATAATGTGATGTGCTCCATTGCCCAAATCTACCAACACTGCATTGTTGTCTTTAGTAATCAACTTAGAAACTTCGTCAACAACCGTATTTTTTGCAATGACCGGATAAGGCTGCCCCATCACTTCTTTTATGGGAATTTCGGCTATTTCGGGATTGTTCACAAAGGCTTGCAATAAATGGGCATCGTCCAGCGAGCCCACAAAACCTGTATTGTCTATAACCGGAATCTGAGAGATTTTGAATTGACGCATTTTGTCCACTGCATGGCTTACTAATTCTTCTGTGCGTACCACAATCAATGGTTTGTCAATATGATTTTTGATCAAATCTTCTGCCGTAATAATTTTTTCGTCTAAATATCCACGTTCACGCATCCATTCGTCGTTAAAAATCTTTCCTACATAGCGCGAGCCTGAATCATGAAACAAAACAACCACCACGTCATCGGGTTTTAATTCATCTTTTAGCTGCAACAATCCTTTGATCGCCGAACCGGACGACATTCCTACAAAAATCCCTTCCTCCACTGCCAGCTTTCTACAATAAACCGCCGCATCCTTGTCGGTTACTTTGGTAAAATGATCTATGACAGAGAAATCTACGTTTTTAGGCAGAATATCTTCTCCGATACCCTCCGTTACATACGAATAGATTTCATTTTCGTCGAAAACACCTGTTTCATGGTATTTTTTAAACACCGAACCATACGTATCAACTCCCCAGATTTTTACTTCCGGATTTTGTTCTTTCAAATATTTTCCAATACCGGAAATTGTTCCGCCTGTTCCTACTCCCACGATAAAATGCGTTACTTTTCCATCGGTTTGTTGCCAAATCTCGGGACCTGTTTGCTCGTAATTTGCTTTTGTATTAGATAAATTATCATATTGGTTTACATACCAGGCATTGGGAGTTTCTTCTGCCAAACGTTTTGAAACAGAGTAATATGAACGTGGATCTGTGGGTTCTACGTCTGTGGGACATACAATTACTTTCGCTCCGACTGCACGAAGAATATCCATTTTTTCTTTGGATTGTTTGTCGGTAATCACGCAAATCAGTTTATATCCTTTGACAATCGCTGCCAACGCAAGTCCCATTCCGGTATTTCCGGAAGTTCCTTCTATGATTGTTCCTCCTGGTTTTAGTCTTCCGTCTGCTTCCGCATCTTCGACCATTTTTAATGCCATACGGTCTTTACAAGAATGTCCCGGATTGAAATATTCTACTTTGGCAAAAACCTTGCACGGAAGATCTTTCACAATTCTATTTAACTGTACCAAAGGTGTGTTTCCAATGGTTTCCAATATATTTTTTGCGTAGTTCATCTTTGTCTTGTTTCCGGCAAAGATACAAATTACCTTTCGCCCAAAAAAGCTGTGAATTTCATAAACTTAGTTAAAGAAATTCCATTTGACACCAATCCTAAAAGTAAGATCCCGATAAGGATAAGTCGGTGTGTTATAATAACGAAAACCAGTCAACTTGGAATTAAGATGCTCAACATTGATATAAAACTGAGCGGTTTTCACCTTGGCATTTAAAAAGAAATCAAACATCGGGAAATTTCCAATCTTGATTTGATCCTGCACGATAAAATCTCCAATCACAAGATGGTATTCATTGGCATAATATTTCGTGAAGTAATTAAAGACAATTCCAGTTTGGAAATACAACGCTTTGTTGAACACGTGATCAGAATAATACAACGTGTTTCTTGTAACAATTTGCGGAACATTAAGTATGGCATCTTCCTGCACCACTTGCTGAAGCATCACGGTATTATCCAATGCCCATTTCTTATATTGAAACTCTTTTTCCGCTTTAATATTAAAATAATTGATCACTTTACTGTATTGCTTTGGAGAAATCAACAACTGCAAAGGTCTTCCGTTGGCATCCATATCATTAACATCGTTCGAAAAATATAACTTATCGGTAATCAACTGATAGGTTCCCGAAAGCTGAATCCAAGGCGTTTTCAACACTGCATTTAAAGTAGAATATTTCTCATTTGAAAAATCATTGTACCAATTAAAGTGAGTAAAGTCGCTTTGAAACAGCTGATAGGTATAATCAGGAATTTTACTTTCTAAACGAAAACTTCCCTGTAACCCGTAATCTTCATTAAGATGAAAAGCGGCATTTATTTTCAAATCCGTCAATGCTCTTCCCACAACCGATTGTTTAAAATCGATATCGGCAGTATAATTTTCTTTATCCAGAAAATAGGAACCTCCTAAAGTAATGATATCATCTTTCAGAAAATTGGGAATCCGCTGTTGGTCGGTATCAAAAATAATGGAATTGTATTGATAATTCAAATTATAAATTCCT
>DATGMY010000087.1:0-6190 GCA_035307005.1 Flavobacterium sp.
GTGTGTCCCTGGTTCGATTCCTGGAGGTACCACAAAAGTAAAGATGAGTTTTTAAAACTCGGTACCTTAGCTCAGTTGGTAGAGCAACGGACTGAAAATCCGTGTGTCCCTGGTTCGATTCCTGGAGGTACCACAAAAAAAATAAATTGAGTTTTCAAAAACTCGGTACCTTAGCTCAGTTGGTAGAGCAACGGACTGAAAATCCGTGTGTCCCTGGTTCGATTCCTGGAGGTACCACAAAAAAGCACTTCAATTGAAGTGCTTTTTTTGTTCCTTTTAAAAATTTTACAGAGGTCATCAGATAATTACATATTTTTAAACTTTGTAAAACCCTTTAACACAACGTTTGTCATTCCGTAGGAATCTCTTATCAGTGCCGGTAAAGATGCTTACAGCATGACAAACATAATGTTAATTAAAAAAAACTATTGATTTACAGCGTTGTTTCAATATATATGAATTTAAGTAATGACCTCTAAAATTTTATTCTTTTTCCACAGGTTTTGCTTTTTGTGTTTTATTGAGAATAATCGACAATAAAATGTAAAATCCTATAATTGCCGGAATGGCTTCAAACCGGAAAAACAACAATAACAAAGCGCAGATTCCTAAGAAAAGAAGCGTTACTTTATTGTCGCTAAGGTTTTTGTTTTTAGTTTTTAAAGAAAACAACGGAACTTCAGCATTCATAATAAATGCGCTGAAGAAACTGATAAAAACCAAAATATAAGGATTGCTGAAAAGATCAAAAACAAAATCGCTTGAAGTGGTGGCGGTAATCAGTGGGATACTCAGAATAAACAGAGCGTTTGCCGGTGTAGGTAACCCAATAAAACTGTCTGTTTGTCGGGTATCGATGTTGAATTTTCCCAAGCGCATACAGGCTCCCAAGGTGATGATAAAACCGATAAACGGTACCAGTTTCATATAAAAAGTTTCATCGGTAATATGATACTTTTCATTGTTTTCCTGAATATGAGCCAACATTTGATACATAACAACCCCCGGGACTACTCCTGAGGTGACCATATCAGCCAAAGAATCAAGCTGAACACCCAACGGACTGGAAACTTTTAAAACACGAGCGGCAAATCCGTCCCAAAAATCCATAAAAATACCCACGCAAACCCAAAAGAAAGCCATTTGCAGATTATCATCAAATGCGTAAACCAGGGCAATCATCCCTGCCAATAAATTTAAAAGTGTAATTGTATTGGGAATGTGTTTTTTTATTACCATCAAATTTTATATTTTTATTATTCAAACAAATTTAAACAATAAGTTCTAAGTATTTAAAGTTTATATATTGTAAAATTTTGTAATCTTTGTAAAAATTAATTACGTGAAAAAATCATTATATATATTGCCTTTACTTTTGTGTGTCACATTTGCAAAGGCGCAGACCGCCCGAAAATACTCCAATGAGTTTTTGAACATTGGTGTTGACGCCGCTTCGTTTGGTATGGCAAACAGTGTGATTGCTCAAACAGGAGACGTTAATTCCGGGTATTGGAACCCTGCGGGACTGGTGCATCTGCAAGATAAACAAATTAGTCTGATGCACGCAAGTTATTTTGCCAATATTGCTCAGTATGATTATGCTGCGTTTGCAATGCCGGTGGACGAGCGAAGTGCGTTGGGAATTTCTGTACTTCGGTTTGGAGTAGATGATATTATGAACACGACCGAATTGATCGACCAAAACGGAAATATTGATTACAACAGGATTTCATTGTTTTCAGCTGCCGATTATGCGTTTAATATTTCGTATGCCCGACAGTTGTCTGTCGAAGGATTGTCGTTGGGAGCTAATGCAAAGGTAGTGCGCCGGGTTATTGGAGATTTTGCAAAATCGTGGGGCTTTGGTATTGATTTAGGATTGCAATACCATACCGAAAACTGGAAATTTGGTGCAATGGTACGCGATATTACTACCACTTATAATGTGTGGAATATTAACGAAGCCGAATTTGAAAAGATTAAAGGAGCTGTTGAGGGGCAAAATCAAACTTTACCTGAAACAACCGAACTCACTTTGCCAAAACTGCAATTGGGGGTGGCACGTGATTTTGCTTTTAGTGAACAATTTATGTTGACGGCTGCTGCGGTGCTTCATACCGAGTTTTATGAAACCAATGCATTGATCTCTACATCGGCTTTTAGCATTCAGCCGTCGGTAGGTTTTGAATTTGGTTATGACCAAATGGTTTTTGTACGTGGGGGAGTGGGAAATTTCCAAAATGAATTACAGATTGATGATACTCAAAGAGTCTCGTTTCAGCCTAATATTGGTTTAGGGTTTAAATACAGAGGAATTCAGGTAGATTACGCATTGACCGATATTGGCGATCAAAGTGCTGCATTGTATTCCAACATATTTTCTTTAAAACTTGATTTAGGAATTTTCAAAAAATAGAATGAAAAAAAGACAAAACATATTAAAACAACAAATCGTATGGTGGATTTGTTGTTTTTCTTTTTTGTTCGGTCAGGCGCAACCGCAATTTTTGTCTGAAGAGGCAGAAATAAGTGTGTTGACCTGCGGAACGGGTGAGGAGATGTACACACTTTTCGGACACACTGCATTGCGGGTTAAAGACAGTAAACAACAATTGGACGTGGTTTACAATTGGGGAATGTTTGATTTTCAGACACCTGATTTTTATTCAAAATTTGTAAAAGGCGATTTATTGTATTACCTGGATGTGAGTCGTTTTAATGATTTTTTATACCATTATACTTTAGATAATCGGGAAGTAATTGAACAGAAATTAATATTAACCTACGATCAAAAGGTAAAAATATGGGAAGATATTAACGGACAATTGCGCACTGAAGACCGGTTTTATACCTATGAATTTATCCGAAATAATTGTACAACAAAAGTAGTTGATGTCTTAAATGAGGTTTTGGATCAGCCATTGCCAACGGATTTTCCTTCCAATAATCATTCGTATCGACATATTTTAAACGAAGGATTAGACGATCATTATTTTGAAAAGTTGGGAATCAATTTGTTGTTTGGGTACAAAACCAACAAACCCAACGATCTGATTTTTTTACCTGTTAAATTGAAAGATGCCATAGCTTATGACAAGAAAATTTTAAGGTCAGAAATTAGGTTAAATCAAGTGACAACACCTGACAAAAACAGCTTTAACAGCATTTATCTCTTATGGGGAATTGTTTTATTGACCGGTTTTGGATGTCTTTCTAAGAAATTTCGGTTGATTTATTTTTCTTTGACGACTTTATTCAGTTTGTTTTTACTTGCTGTTAGTTTGTATTCGCATCATATAGAATTGAATTTCAATTTTTTGGTGTTGTTCTTTAATCCTTTGTTTTTATTAGGGCTTATTTTTAATTTGAAGAGAATGGTTGCTTTTGCAGCATTGTTGTCTTTTACAAGCTTGTTTTTCCTTGGGATTGAATTAATTTTAGTCTTATCGCCATTGATTGTTTTACATTTTTTATACGTATTGGCATTCTTTTTGATTATGAAAAATGAAATTCACATAAACGAGAAAAATAACAAGTTTAAAAATGCTTAACTTTTTTAAAAAAAATAAAAAAAAGCTTAAAGAGGTCATTCCGCAAGGCTTTGTTGACATTCATTCGCATATTTTGTACGGATTGGATGATGGTGCGAAGACAATTGAAGAAACAAAGGATCTGCTTCAGAGCTTAAGATCTTTTGGTTTTGAACAATTTATAGCTACACCACATACAACGCCTCTGGTATGGGAAAATACCAAAGAAGGCATTTTAAATCAATATGAAAATGTTTGTTTGCAAGCAGAACTAACACCAAAAGATTTAAGAGTAGCTTCTGAATATCTAATAGACGATTCGTTTTTAAAGCGTTTGGAACACGAAAGACTGTTAGCCTTAAAAGATAATTACGTATTAATAGAGATGTCGTATATCAATCCGCCGATTCAACTGTACGAAATTATTATGGAACTGGCTTCACAAGGCTATCAGCCGGTTTTGGCACATCCCGAACGATACAATTTTTATAAGAATGATTATGACAGTTTCAAACGACTTAAAAAGGCGGGATGTTTGTTTCAGTTGAACTTACTGAGTGTTACGGGATATTATGGAAGCGGAATCACGGAAGTAGCAGATTATTTATTAAAACAAAATATGTATGATTTTGTAGGAAGTGACGTGCATCATCAAAAACACATACAAGCCTTTTCTGCGGACATCCGGATTAAAAATATAGAAAGATTAGAAAATCTCGTTCACAAGAATGAATTTTTTAGGGCGTAAATAAAAAGCAGTAAAGTTATTAAAAAGAACCCGTCTGAGTTTTAACTCAGACGGGTTCTTTTTAATAACCTGTGAAATAAATATTAGTAAATACCTAAGATTCTCTTCCAGAGTGGTTTTTCTGCAGCTTTAGAGCCGTAACCATAACCATATCCGTAGCCATAACCTTTGGTAACATCTGAATCATTCAGGACAATAGTAAGCTTGTTTAATTTATTTTCTTTGTAAAGCTCGTTCGGAATACGCAACATTTCTTTGTCAATTTTATTGGCTCTAACCACATAGATTGAAGCATCAGCATATTTGCTGATAAGAAGCGTGTCTGTTACAAGACTCACCGGAGCAGTATCAACAATAATGTAATCATATTGCTGTTTTAATAAATCAAATAACTCTTTAATTTTCTTACTCATCAAAATTTCCGTAGGGTTTGGAGGAACTGAACCTGATGACAAAACATCAAGGTTTTTATAACCTTTTACCGGAACGATGTATTCTTCTATTGATTTGTTGTTGGTTGTGATATAATTACTTACTCCTAAAGGGTTTACATCTACATATTCGTATATTTTAGGATTACGTAAATCTAATCCCATCAATAGTACTTTTTTATCAGACAAGGAGAATGTAGCTGCCAGATTGGCTGAAACAAACGTTTTTCCTTCTCCCGAGATTGTTGATGTAACAAAAATCACTTTACAATCTTCTTCTTCTTTTTCAGATAAAATAAAATCAAGATTGGTACGAACAATGCGGACAGCCTCTGCGGCACTCGAACGGCTGCTGATTTCTATTAAATCTGTACTTGATTCGGACGTTGGAATATCTCCCAGAAAAGGAATATTAGAATTGTCTGTAATATCAAACCGGTTTTTAATTTTTGTGTCTAATAAGTTTTGAATATAAATGTAAATAAAGGGAATTAAACCTCCGATCACTAAAGCAGCTAAAAGCACAATCATTGTTTTAGGAGCAACCGGGGTGTCTGTCGGGATTGCTTTATCGATCACTTTAGCATTCGTATCCGTAGCAGCAAGCGTAATATTTGTTTCTTCGCGTTTCTGAAGTAAAAATAAATATAAAGCTTCTTTTACCTTTTGCTGACGGTCAATCATCCGGAACTCACGTTCCTGACGCGGTACCTGAGACAATTTTGATTGCATTTCGGTTTCCTGACGTTTATAATCATTCTGAATGATTTTAAGGGAGCTAAGACTTCTACGCAATGTACCTGTCAGGTTTGCTTTTAATGAGCGGATTTGCTCCTCGATTCTTACATACGTAGGGTTGGAATCCGTTGCACTGTGAGACATTCTTTGTTTTTCAAGAATCAATTGGTTGATTTCCTGAATCAGACTTTCAGAAGACACATCTTCGTTTAACAATCCGGAAGGAATCAAATCATCATAATTTGTTTTTGAAACGTGATTGATGATTTCGTTGACGATGTTGATTTTGGTTTCGTTTGCCAAAACAGCTCTTTCTACTTCAGAAAGCTTGTCAAGATAAATCTTCACTTCTGTTTGAATATCCGATAAGTTATTGGTGTTTTTGTATCCTTCTACTTCCGACTCAACATCGCCCAGTTCATTGGAAATAATATCTAAACGGGCTGAAATAAATTCAGAAGTGTTTTCAGAAATGTAACGTTTGTCTTTAATGCCTGCCAAATTGTAATTATGAACCAGAGTATTGATAAAATCGGCAGCTTTTTCAGGGGTATTATCAATTATGGAAATCTCAATCACACTCGAAGTTTTACTGCTTGGAGCAATATTAAGACGTTTTTGAAAATTTTCTGCCTGCCGTATTTTAGGAAAGACATTTATTTCGATTTCGTTAAGTTCGATAACACCGGTTCTGTTTACCACAAAATTTCCAAATTCGGAAGAAATGGTTTCTCCGAAAGAAC
>DATGMY010000088.1:0-6885 GCA_035307005.1 Flavobacterium sp.
AATCAAGAGAGAGCTGACCGAAACGGAAAATTTCACGATTATTGAAACACTTGGTCAGCAACCGTTAGACGAAACAACTGCTCAGAACGAAGTGTTCAAAGGCAATTATCAAATGGCAATCGTTCTGCCCGAAAACCTTACATCGGGTCTGAATATCAAAGTCCGGCAAAATGTGGATGCGATGCTGGACGAAATGGGACTCAGTACCTCGACATACGAACCGGTTGAGGTAGAACCCAAAGAAATCCGTCTGTTTTTTGACCCTGCAACGCAAGTCGCCTTTAAAAACGGAATGAAAAGCAGCATCGATAAAATGATATTGCAACTGGAAAACGAAAGCATTTACCAAACTTTTGAAGAACAGCTGGGAAGCTCGGAAACAATGAATTATCAGGAAAGTTTCATCACGTTTAAAGAAGTCGTTCCCAAAAGAGATAATGAAGAAATCGTTCCCAATTCGGTACAGCACAACGTACCCGCGTGGACGCTTTTTGCAGTGTTTTTTATCATTATTCCATTGTCTATCAATATTGTAAAGGAAAAAAATCAGGGAACGTATTTACGAATTCTGAGCAGCCCTACTTCCCACTCTATTTTGTATCTGGGAAAAATCATTACCTATCTGTTCATTTGTTTATTGCAGTTTTACGTGATTGTTTTGGTAGCAAAATTGGTTTTTCCTTATCTGAATCTACCCGATTTAGAACTGTCGTTTTCCAAATTGTTATTGATGTCTGTAATGACGCTCAGCGCAGGATTTACAGCAATTTCTTTAGGAATATTAGTCGGGATTGTCGCAAAAACACAGGAACAGTCTGCACCGTTCGGGGCTACTTTTACCGTGATTCTTGCGGCGGTCGGAGGTGTGTGGATTCCCGTATTTGCGATGTCTGAAACAATGCAGCTGGTATCTAAAATTTCGCCGATGCATTGGGCGTTGAATGGATATTATGATATTGTCCTGAGAAATGGCACGCTCTTCGATATTTTACCTGAAATATTATGTTTATTTTTGTTTTCACTGGTGTTTTTAACCATAGCTTTTGTGTATGATACGAAAAAAAGAACTGTTTAAAGGAAAGAATATCCTGCAGCATACCGAACATTTCAGGGTAAAATTCAACCAGACCGATGCATTGGGCATTGTCTGGCACGGCAATTATGTCGATTATTTTGAAGATGGGAGGGAAGCGTTTGGTCGATTTTATAATATTTCGTACAAACACATAGAAAATGAAGGTTTTGCCGTACCGATTGTAAAAATGTCGTGTGAGCATAAGCGTCCACTGAAATACGATGATGAAGCATATATCATCACGACTTTTATGGACGATGCGGCGGCGAAAATGTTGTTTCATTTTCAGATATTCAATGACCGGAATGAATTGGTTTGCATTGGCGAAACTACGCAGGTTTTTACCGATTTACAGGGAAATCTGATATTGAATACGCCTGATTTTTTTGAGGAATGGAAGCGAAGAACAGGATTAAAAAAATGAAACAGGTTTATATACACGATACACACATTATTTCTCCGTTGGGATTTTCCGTTCAGGAAAACTTTGATGCTTTGTTGTGTGGAGCATCGGGTGTGTCTGTTGTAAAAATGCCTGAACCCATCGGGCGTATTTTTGCAGGAAAAATAGACGATGAAGCTTTTGAAAAGTATTTCAGGATGATTTCCGGAAGCTTTTCCGGTTCAAGAATCGAACAGTTGATGATTGCTGCGTTGCAGTCCGTAATAGAAAAAAAACCGGTAAGGGAAGACTCCCTTTTGATTGTCTCCACAACCAAAGGAAATATCAAAGCATTGGAACAATTTAATATCACAGAAGCTCATTTATATCCTGCAACTCAGAATATTCAGCGTTATTTCGGTTTCAAACGAAAGCCTGTCGTTGTTTCAAATGCTTGTGTATCGGGTGTAATGGCACTTTCTGTTGCAAAGAGAATGCTTCAGATGAATGCTGTTTCAGATGTTTTTGTCGTTGCGGCAGATGAGCTTGTTCCTTTTATCGTTTCGGGATTTCAGTCGTTTCAGGCAATGAGTGATGAGGTTTGCAAACCTTACGACAAAAACCGAAAAGGAGTAAATATAGGAGAAGCTTCGGCAGCAGTTTATATCTCATCAGAAAAAAAAGACAACGGAATAGAAATTGCCGGAGAAGCCAATATCAACGATGCCAACCACATTTCGGGACCGTCGAGAACAGGCGAGGGGTTGTTTCTGAGTATTCAAAAAGCAATGAATGAAGCAAAAGTTACTTCCGGTAACATCGATTTTATTTCGGCTCACGGAACAGCAACGCTTTATAATGATGAAATGGAAAGTATTGCGTTTCACAGAAACGGTCTGGAAAATACGCCGGTAAACAGTTTCAAAGGATATTACGGACATACTTTGGGGGCAGCGGGTTTATTGGAAACCGTTCTCACAGTAGAATGTATGAAACAGAATATTTATATTCCCTCATTTGGATTTGAAACATTGGGCGTTTCGCAACCGATGAACCTTATTCGGGAAGTAACGCATCAACCAATGAATACGGCATTGAAAACCGCATCGGGATTCGGCGGAAGCAATTCGGCAGTGGTGTTAAAAAGATAAACAAAATTTGAAATGTCAGAAACCAACCGCATAGAATATAAGCAAGAGCTTACCAAAGACCTTGAAATCGAAAAAGAAGTCGTTGCGTTCCTGAATTACAGGGAAGGAGGCATTATCTATATCGGTATTGACAAATTTGGTGTAATCTGTGGTGTTTCTGATGTGGACGGAGATATGTTGAAAATTAAAGACCGACTAAAAAACAATATTCTTCCCTCGTGTTTGGGCTTGTTTGATGTTGTTTCGGAAGAAAAGGACAGCAAAAATATCATCAAAATAGTCGTAGCAAGCGGAACGGAAAAACCGTATTACGTCAAAAAGTACGGAATGTCCGAAAAAGGCTGTTTCATTCGTACGGGAACTTCGGCAGAGCCGATGCCTCAAAGAATGATTGATGATTTATTTTCAAGACGTACCCGTAATTCCATAGGAAAAATAAGGTCAAACCGACAGAATTTGACTTTTACGCAGTTGAGGATTTATTATGACGAAAAAGGCAAAACACTCAACCAATATTTTGCAACCAATCTAGAATTATTTACCCTTGACAGCGAATACAATTATGTTGCTTATTTAATGGCTGATGAAAACGGAAATTCTATCAAATTTGCGAAATATGACGGCACAACGAGAGTAAATCTGACAGAAAATAAAGAGTTCGGTTATTGTTCGCTAATAAAGGCAACGCATAACATTCTGGACAAATTAGAAGTAGAAAATATTACACATACCAAAATCACTTCCAAAGAACGAATCAACCGAAGAACGTGGGATAGCGAGGCATTGCGTGAAGCCGTTTTAAACGCATTTGTACACAATGATTACACTACGGAAATTCCTCCGAAATTTGAAATTTTTGATGACAGAATTGAGATAACTTCGGCAGGTGCTTTGCCTGATGGATTTAGCGAAGAAGAATTTTTTGAAGGCATTTCAGCACCACGAAACAAAGAACTGATGCGGATTTATCGGGATTTGGAATTGGTGGAACAATTGGGTTCGGGTATTCCTCGTATTCTGAAATCTTACGACAAAAACTGTTTCCGCTTTTTTCCTAACTTTATCCGTATGACATTTCCGAAAAGTGGTGCAATAGGTGGTGCAATAGGTGGTGCAATAGGTGGTGCAATAGATGAATTAACCAACAGACAACGGGAAGTTTTAGAATTGATTAAAGAAAACAACCGCATATCATACAGAGAAGTAGCCGAAAAATTGCAAATTAATTATTCTGCATCGCAGGCACATTTTGATATGCTGAAAGAAAAGAAAATCATCGTTCGGGAAGGCAGAACAAGAGGATATTGGAAAATTCTGATTGATAAAAAACAGATTTAAAATTAATGTATTACATTCGCAAATATTTAGAAATCAGCAACGGAAATATTTCGGTGAACGGTCGGTTATGCTTTCGGTCTTCGGAAACAGATTTTGGCAGTATAATGAAAGAGTTTTATAAAAGTATGGATATTAATTATCCAAAGTTTTATAAAATGGACGATTTGTGTAAGTTGGCATTCATCGGTTCAGAAATAATGTTGGACGGTATCAAGGGAAAAAACATTGCTTTGCTGTTTAGCAACAGTGAATCCAGCTTGGATACGGATATCAAGCATCAGCAGTCTATCAGCTCAAAAGAAGAATATTTTCCGAGTCCGGCAGTTTTTGTTTATACATTGCCCAATATTGCCATTGGCGAAGTAAGCATCAGACATCAGTTGAAAACCGAAAGTGCTTTTTTTGTGTCTGCTACTTTTCCGACCGAAACGATGATGCCTTATGCAGAATATTTGTTGCAGTCGGGTAGGGCAGAGCAGGTGCTTTGTGCGTGGATTCATAAATTGAAAGAAGAATACAAAACGGTTTTTTATTTGGTTGATAAACAAGGAATAAAGGAACATTCAATAAATACTATAAACGAAATTTTAAAATAAAATGGAAGCATTAAAACAAGAATTAAAGGAAAGAATCATCAATGTATTGAATTTAGAAGATATTTCTGTAGAAGACATTCAGGATAACGATCCGCTTTTTGGCGATGGTTTAGGGTTGGATTCTATCGATGCATTAGAATTAATTGTGCTTTTAGATAAAGAATACGGAATCAAACTTTCGGATCCAAAGCAAGGAAAAGAGATTTTTCAGTCGATTGAAACCATGGCAGCTTTTATTGCTGAAAACAGAACCAAATGATACTAAAACCACATAGGAACATAGCTTTGGTTCAGAAAAAAAAACTTGTTAAAAATGATGTGTATTTATGTATTCTTCTACATTAAAATATTTTTTTCTATGTGGTTATTTGTTTAAAAGTTATAAATCAATTCAATGCAGAAAAAGGTTGCCATAACCGGAATGGGTATCATTTCTTCGATCGGTTGTTCGGTCGAAGAAAACTTTCATTCGCTTATTGCTAAAAAAACGGGAATTTCGAGGTTGGAAAATTTTGCGTCCAGACATTCCGATGAAATAAAAGTCGGTGAAATCAAATGGACGAATGAAGAATTGATGCAAAAGCTGAACCTGCCGGCAGATAATACGTTTACCCGAACCTCGCTTTTGGGAGTTTTTGCTGCACGTCAGGCAGTTGAAAATGCGGGAATAACGAACATTAATGAGGTTCGTACTGGTTTGATTTCATCGACGAGCGTAGGAGGGATGGATTTCACAGAAAAGCATTTTAAACGTTATGAGGCACATCCGGAATACATTCCGTTTATCCAAAGTCATAATGCAGGCGACAGTTCCAATAAAATTGCGGCTTATTTAGGATTAAAAGGATTTGTTACTACGATTTCCACAGCGTGTTCATCGGCGGCGAATGCTATTATGATGGGTGCAACGATGATTGAAAATGGTTATTTAGACCGTGTGATTGTGGGCGGAACCGATGCTTTGTGCAAATTTACCATCAACGGATTCAAAACTCTGATGATTTTATCCGATACCGATAACACGCCTTTTGACCAAAACCGCAAAGGATTGAATCTGGGCGAAGCCGCAGCTTATTTGGTTTTAGAATCAGATGAGGCTGTAAAAAAATACAATAAAAAGGTGTTGGCTTATGTAGCCGGTTATGGAAACGCCAATGATGCGTTTCATCAAACCGCATCTTCAGAAAATGGGGAAGGAGCATATCTGGCAATGCGAAAAGCTTTTGAAAAAGCAGGAATTCAGCCCAATGAAATTGATTACATCAATGCACACGGAACGGCAACGCCTAACAACGATTTGTCGGAAGGGAGAGCCCTGCTGCGTATTTTTGACAACGTGCCGAAATTCAGTTCTACCAAAGCATTTACAGGTCATACGTTGGCAGCAGCAGCAGCAATTGAAGCGGTTTACAGTGTTTTGGCATTACAAAGCAATACTATTTTTCCCAATTTGAACTTCAAAACACCAATGGAAGAGTTTCCTTTGATGCCCGAAACCGAAGTTGTAGAAACGGAAATCAATTATGTATTGTCCAATTCCTTTGGATTTGGTGGAAATTGCTCGACGTTGATTTTTGGGAAGTAGTTTTTAAAATTTTAGATAAAAAAATGAGCCGATTAAGAGTGCTAATCGGCTTAAATTATTTTATTTACTTATAATCTTGTCTTCCTACAATAGTAATTATTTCGACTTCATCATTTACAACTCTGTAATAAATTGTATCTACTCCACAAACACAATATCTGTAATTTACATTATGCTGAACATACTCGGGAAACATATACGGATTAGAGGCTATTTTATTAAAACATTCAAATAATTCATCATAATATTTATCAGCTTGTTTGAGTCCAAAACGATAAAAACCATATTCAAAAATCTTGACAATATCTTCCTCCGCTTCAGTTGATAACTTGTATCTATACATTTAGTCTGCTCTTTATTTCTGCCAAAAGTTCTTCTTTGGTTTTGGTGCTGAAACCACTTTTTTCCCCTCTTTCGATTTTCATTCGCACATACTCGTGATACTCATCACGTTCACGTGCCTGCTTGATTAGATAATTAATCGCTTCGCTTTTGCTGTTGAACTCTTCTCTTACTACTTGTGCTTTTAGCCATTCATCATTTTGTTTGGCTAATGTGATACTTTGTCGTGCCATAATCCAAAAATATTGTTGGTGTAAATATACACCAAATATTTTAAACTATATTCTTCCTTTATAGATTTTTACCACTTTTATTCTTACTTTTGTTCAACATAAAACAAAAAATATAGATATAGAAAAAACAAAATAATTAAAATATAATTGAGCTTTTAGCTCTTATTCTCTCTGCTGAAAATC
>DATGMY010000089.1:0-2577 GCA_035307005.1 Flavobacterium sp.
TTCGGTATCGTAAACTTTTAAAGAAGAACCGTCTCCCGAAGTCCACGTTAATTTTTCAGCCCAGGTTGGGACTAACTTTCTGTGCCTTCCAATCAGGTTTCCTTTGTTGTCAATGATGAGGTTGGTATTGTAAATTTCTCCATAACTTTTACCTCTTTCGTTAATTCCGATAACGATATGAATATCATACTCTTTCGCTGTTTTGTAGAGCTTTTGCATTACCGTATCATCAACCGAAACGGAATTTTTATACAGTTCTTCGTACCATTTGCTTCCCTGTACGGGAGTCATAATCCAGTTCCAGTACGGATAACCTGCTATAAATACTTCGGGAAAAGCAATGAGTTTTGCTCCGTTTTGAGCCGCTTCTTTTATAAACGAAACAGCCTTGTCAATCGTTTTTTCCACATTCAGAAAAACAGGCGAAGTCTGAACCGTTGCTGCTTTAAATTTTTTGAATTCCATACTTTGTTTAATTACGAATTTTAAATTATAAGTTGTTTTTTACTACTGTTATGTTACCTGCTATCGTTATTTCTGTTTTAGTAGCCATTTAATTAATTCATCATTATCTACAATGCTCCAGGAATGCGGATGTCTTTTATTGTTAGGCTTTCGGTAACCTTTACTGTGTGTTGTTATTAATTCTGCGTTTTGATTTCCAAGTTTATTCAGTTCATTAATCATTGCAGAACATTCTGTTGCATTCATATTTGTTAGGTCAGCATTCCTTTCTCTTAACCACCAATCTACATCAGGTTCAGTATAAATTCTCAGAGGCGTATCTATCAACTTTTTAATTGCGGTTTGTGTTGTGTCTGAAAATGAATAAGGCGAA
This sequence comes from Flavobacterium sp., assembly GCA_035307005.1. Lineage (GTDB taxonomy): Bacteria > Bacteroidota > Bacteroidia > Flavobacteriales > Flavobacteriaceae > Flavobacterium. The sequence goes on from DATGMY010000089.1 coordinate 839, forward strand.
AGTTTGTAATATTCAGCAAGATTTGTCTTTGGATTTCCACCTGTTTCTTTTTCAAGTCTGTCTACCATATAAATGTTCTCTTGATTGGCTTCGTTATTTTTTGAAAGTCTCATATCTCTTTTTGCGGAATTATAAAATCTTTCAAAGTCGAGTGGTGGGTCAATTGCAAAAACTGCTGTTGGTTTAATTGTCGAATTTTCAGCATATTTTATCGCACAACTGCCGCCAATTGAAAATCCGCCAACATAAAATTTTTGATCAATAAGTTTGTGTTTAGAAGTTACATCTTTTAAAATTCTGGCAAAAGTTTGTTGGCTTAAACTGTCCACACCAAATGATAAAACTCCGTCTTGAAAAGTTGGAATGATGGTTAATATTCCATTTTGAGCTAATTTATTTGGTAAGTCGGTTTGCTGTAAAACACTTTCTGAGTTCTCTCCAAATCCAGGGATTAGAAATATATAACCTGTCCAAGGGAGTTTTGGCGGATATATTATTGTGTAATGATTTTTTGTTGAGTCTGATTTGTCAAGGAAAACTTTCTCAAATTTTGGGTTATTTACTTTTTGTCCATTACAATTAAAAGCGAAAAGTGAAAAAGTCAAAACTGTTGATATAAATTTTTTCATCGTGTTAGTTCTTTGTTTGCGTTGTGTCGTTTTACACTTGCAGGTAACTCATAAATTGGCGAAACTTAATTCATTTATAATTATATTTTTGAATATTTATTACCGATTATATTTCTAATTTATCATTCGTAATTCTTTTTTTATTTCTTCCGAACACTTATGGTTTAAATTATAAACTTACTTATTTTACTTTTCATTTCTTCGTTAAATGCTTCTGCTTTTATGCTGTTTCTGTCTTCGGATATTTTTACGTTTACTAAAGTAACTTCTCCCTCAAGGCAGGTGTTTCCGTTTTCGTCTTCAAACCGAAAACCACAGATTACAGATGATGATTTGAGTTCTTTTACCCATAATTTTTTGGTTAGTGTTTCCCCTAATCGGGCTGCTTTTTTGAACTGAACTTTCAAATCAACAGTTGGTATTCCGTTAGTTTGGTGCATTTTGGAAAAAGGTCTGTCCAGAGCTTCCTCAAACCAATCTTCTACCAGACCGTTCAACATTTCTAAAAATCTTGGGTAAAATACAATTCCCGCATAGTCTATATGCTGAAAACGTATTTTTTCTTGTTTTATAAAATAGTTCATATTTAATTATCTTTTTTCTTGGGTTTTAGCTGTTTGGCTTGTTGAGCTTTTTCTATTTTTTTGATACTTTCAGGAGCAGGGAGATTTTCGGGCATTTCTCCACCTAATTCCTGAATGGTTTTTCGTACTTTTTTCCCGACTTCGTAGTGGGTTTGATTGGCTTGCTGCTTTCCTTTTATATTTTCCCGTCTTAATTTTTCTTCAGTTTGCGTAGCACGGAAAAGGTTGGCTGCCAGTTCGGTACTTCCCATATGGTCAAGGATTTGCTGACTTTTCTTTAAGCCTTTCTTTTTGTGAATGGCTTTGGCATCCAATCCTCCGTATAAACCCATATAACCGTGATTCTGAAAAATGGCATAATCTATCGGTTCTATTACTCCTGCTCCTTTTGCCGCTGCAGCTAACTGTATGTTGTGTTTTGCCAATTCATTGCGAAGAAACAAACGTTTTTTGTTTTCGGTAGTCAAACGGGTGTATTCTTCCATTTGGCGAATTTCCTGTAAGCGGGTTTGTACAGCAAAATAAG
>DATGMY010000090.1:0-2691 GCA_035307005.1 Flavobacterium sp.
AAATTTGTTGAAGGTTGGGAAAACACAAGAGTTCCATATGCAGAAACGCCCTTTTCTTTAAAGGAAAATGAGAGAAACAAAGAAATAGAATTACCACAATTATTGCGAACTGAAAACCGATATTCCGTTCGCTATAAACAAGACAGTTATTCTCGTAATTCTTATATTGGAGAAAGTAAATGGATTGATTACGAACACATTCCATTGAATTATTATATAAAACCTTCAACAACAAAAGTAGTCTCATTTGATAATTCCCTATTTAAAAAACAACGCATTGGTTACATTATGGGTGCCGGAGATGAAATTCCGCAAGTGCTACAAAATGTGGGTTATCAAGTTGATTTGATTGATTTAAAATCCATCAAAAAAGAAGAGTTAGCAAAATACGAAACCATTGTTTTGGGTATTCGTGCATTCAATACCGAAGACGAACTGGCTGTTAAAAACCAATGGCTGTTTGATTATACAAAAAATGGAGGAACGGTTGTTGTTCAATATCAGACCAATATCAATCTGAAAACAGAAGATGTTGCTCCTTACAATCTAAAAATTGGCAAAACAAGAGTTACAGATGAAAATGCCGTCGTGAAGTTTACCAATCCGAATATGAAAGTGCTGAATCAGCCTTTTAAAATCACACAGGAAAACTTTAAAGACTGGGTTCAGGAACAGGGATTGTATTATTCCGATGAATTTTCCGACGATTTTATTCCGGTTTTTTCTTCACAAGATTTTGAAGAACAACCCACAAAGGGTGGATTACTTATTGCCTCGTACGGGAAAGGTTATTATATTTACACAGGTTTAAGCTTTTTCAGACAATTGCCTGCCGGAAATATTGGAGCATTAGAACTCTTTATTAATCTAATCGAATTAAAAAATGATGAATGATTTTAAATACATAAAATGGCGAAGAAGCTACACTCTGGTACTTTTGGTCAACTTGTTTTACCTGGTACTTTTTTATTTTTTAATGCAGTTTTTCGCTTGATATGGAATTATTAGACTGGATCATCCTTCTGGGAACACTTTTATTTATAGTGCTTTACGGTACTTATAAAACCAAAGGCAGCAAAAATATCGAAGAATATATTTTGGCAAATCAATCGACCAACTGGTTTACGGTCGGTTTATCGGTTATGGCAACACAGGCAAGTGCCATCACTTTTTTGTCCACTCCGGGGCAAGCATATCACGACGGAATGGGATTTGTGCAGTTTTATTTCGGTTTACCATTGGCAATGGTGGTCATTTGTATGGTTTTTATTCCGGTTTTTCACCGGTTAAAAGTCTATACCGCTTATGAATTTTTAGAACAACGATTTGATTTAAAAACACGAACCCTCGCTTCTGTTATTTTCCTGATTCAAAGAAGCATAGGAACAGGAATTACGATTTATGCCCCGGCAATCATCCTTTCGTCTATTATGAATTGGGAATTGACTTATATCATTATTTCTATTGGTGTAGTCATTATTTTTTACACTTATTTTGGCGGCACCAAAGCCTTAAATATCACACAAAAGCAACAAGCTTTTGTGATTATGGCAGGAATGTTTCTTACGTTTTTCATTATTTTGTTCCGTTTGCCGCAAGAAGTCAATTTGGTGAATGTTTTTGATGTAGCAAAGATCGAAGGGAAATTAGAATTGCTTAATTTTTCTACCGACCTCAATGAACGTTACACCGTTTGGAGCGGACTCACAGCAGGATTCTTCCTGATGTTGGCCTATTTTGGTACCGACCAATCACAAGTAGGAAGATATTTGTCGGGAAAAAGCATTAAAGAAACGCAAATGGGCTTGTTGATGAATGGTGCTTTGAAAGTCCCGATGCAGTTTTTTATCTTATTAGTTGGTGTGATGGTGTTTATATTTTTCCATTTTTATCAGGCTCCGTTGCATTTCAATCCGGTAAATACTGAAAAAGTTTTAAATTCGGAATACCGTGAAGAATACGTCGGTTTGGAATTGGAATTAAAAAATCTTTTGGATGAGAAAAAAGAAGTCACCCAGATTTATGCCGGACAATTAAACCAAGGATATGACAACGAACTATTGGAAGAAAAATTAGTTTCCTTAAGCGAATTTGAAAATGAATTGCGTCAGGATGCTAAAGATATTATTGCAAAAGTAGATTCAAAAGCCGAACTGAACGACAAAGATTATGTATTTATCTATTTTATTTTAAACTATTTACCACACGGAATCATCGGTTTTTTATTAGCAGTTATTTTCTCGGCTGCAATGTCTTCATCTGCGTCAGGTTTGTATGCAGTAGCATCGAGCTCTGCCATAGATCTATACAAAACTTACAACCCCAACCGTTCTGAAAAACATTATTTGAAAACAACTAAATATTTAGTGATTTTTTGGGGAATCATCTGCATTCTCGCCGCTTGTGTGATTACTTTATTTGAAAATCTGATTCAATTGGTCAATATTATCGGATCTATCTTTTACGGAACTGTTTTAGGAATCTTCTTAATCGCTTTCTTTTTCAAATATGTTAAAGCAAAAGCTACATTTTGGGCGGCATTGCTCACTCAGATTTTCATTATTTACTTCTATTTTTACCATATTTATGAAACGCAATCTGTGAGTTATTTGTGGTTAAACCCCTTAGGAGTATTATTAGTTATTGCGTGTGCATTTTTGTTTCAGTTTGTAATAAATATAAAAAAAGAAA
>DATGMY010000091.1:0-2957 GCA_035307005.1 Flavobacterium sp.
TTTACAAATTCATACGTTAATGAAGAATTGTCATCGCTGTTACAAGAAAATAGAGTCAGCGATATGATTAAGAATGTGACTAGACTTTTCATAATTACTTTGTTTTTAATTCATTGTACAGCTAATGTAGTAAATTATGGTATATCGGCTGTTATATTGTCAAATAAATTTAGAATATGAAACCTTTTGAAAAAATCTTCGTGGGCACTGACCTCTTTTTTCAAACGCAGGCTATGTTTCCGCTAAGCTGATTAGGATGTTTTCGAAAGTCAGGATAATCTGAATGCAACTAAATGTTAGATTTGTCTTTCTTCTTATTAACAATCAACGACCAGATGACGGATAATGCCAAAACACCACCGATGACCGAAAGTGAAACCGTAGATTCAAAATGATAAAACGGCATAATAATCATCTTAATTCCGATAAAAATCAGAATAACAGCCAGACCGTAATGTAATTTGGAAAATAAATCCATTGAATTTGCCAGAAGGAAATACATAGAACGCAAACCCAAAATAGCAAAGATGTTGGAAGTGTATAAGATAAAAGGATCGTCAGGGGCAATAGCAAAAATAGCCGGAATACTGTCCACGGCAAAAACCAGATCCGTGATTTCAATGACTGCTAATGCCACAAACATTGGAGTTACCATTTTAACTCCGTTTTGAACGGTAAAAAACTTATCACCATCAAACGAACTGCTTACTTTGAAAAATTTATGTACCAGACGTACGCCCAGATTTTTAGATAAATCACCTTCTTCTTCCTCATTTTCTTTCGATGGCATTCCCGATTTGATTCCGGCAATAATAAGGAAAATACCAAAGATGAATAAAATCACGTTGAGTTTGCGCGGATCTCCTTCAGAATCAAGACCTAAAAACGGAAGGGTAACATAGGTGTGTTTAATGAGCTCTACACCGGCAAAGATAAATATTGCCCGAAAAAACAAAGCCCCTAAGATTCCCCAAAACAATACTTTATGTTGATAATCTTTGGGGATCTTAAAAAAATTAAAGACCAGAATGAATACAAAAAGGTTATCAACAGACAATGCTTTTTCAATCCAGTAAGCAGCCTGATATTTTGAAAAGTTATCGGTGATGCCGTACGGTCTGTCCAAAACCCAATAGACTACACCACTAAAAACCATTGAAAGCGCGATCCATACCAAAGTCCAGCTCAGTGCTTCTTTATTGGAAATAGTATGACTTTTTTTGTTGAATACGCCCAGATCGAGGAGCAGCATTATAATGACTGCAATAGCAAATCCCCAGATCAATGTAGGATGGTTGATCAAATGGTCATCGGGTAAATTATTCATAATCAGTCTAATTTTTCAGTTAGTTTTTTAAACTCGCGTTTGGGTTCTTTGCCTTCGTAAAGAATTGCATACACCGCTTCGATAATAGGGGTTTTTGCTTTTAATTCCTTGTTCATAATGTAGGCACTTTTAGCAGCATAATATCCTTCGGCAATCATATTCATTTCCATTTGTGCGGATTTTACGGTATAGCCTTTGCCAATCATATTTCCAAACATCCGGTTTCGTGAAAAGAGAGAATAACCCGTTACCAACAAATCGCCCAAATAGGCAGAATCATTGATATTACGCTTCATTTTGTACACTTTCTTGATGAATTTTTTCATTTCCCTGATAGCATTGCTCATCAATACTGCCTGAAAATTATCTCCATAGCCCAACCCGTGTGCCATACCTGCTGCTACCGCATAAATATTTTTTAACATTGAAGCATATTCAATACCCATAATATCGTCAGAAGTTTTCGCATTGATGTAATGACTTCGCAAACTATGGGCAATGACTTCAGCTGTTTCTAAATCTCCACTGGCTATGGTTAGATAGGATAATCGTTCCAAAGCTACTTCTTCAGCATGACAAGGACCCGCCAATACCGCTATTTGCTCAATAGGAATATTGTAAGTCTGCATAAAATGTTGTCCCACAATCAGACCTGTTTCAGGAATAATTCCTTTGATTGCAGAGATAATTACTTTATTTGCTAAAGAAACCGTTAGTTTCTGAAGTTCCTTTCCTAAAAAAGCAGAAGGAATAGCAAAAACAATATAGTCTGCACAGGCAATCGCTTCATTTATATCATTAGTTAATAACAGTTGATCTGTGTCAAATTCGACAGCACTCAGGTAATTGGGATTGTGTTTGTTTTCTTTTATTGCTTCAATTGCAGTCTCGTTACGCATATACCAAGCTATTTGCTCCATATTATGACACAACATTTTGGCAATCGCCGTTGCCCAGCTTCCGCCACCAATAACTGCAAATTTTGGTTGTTCCATTCTATTACTTGATTTTAATTGCAAAAATAACCTTTTTCGGGATTTGACAATTTATTATTTTGTTAAGCCTTCCATTCCCTTGATTTATTGTGACTTAAAATGATAAGCGATATGGTTTGTGCCGTTTTTCTATAATATATGGTATATTACTTAGTGTTGAATGATGTTTTGTTTGTGTTTTAATCAATGTACGTTATCAGTTTTCTATGTAATGCTAAAGATAATATTTTTTGCTTAAAAAATATAAATCACCGATCAGTTTCCTCAGGAGATAACTACAAGAGCAAGCATCAAAAGCCTTTTTTTTTTAAGTACTTTCAAAAAAGAGGAAGTGTAAACCTTTTAGCAATAGTGTTTTAAAAAATAATAAAGAAAAAGGGTTTAAAAAATTAGGAAAGGATGAAATTTAGTAGGTATCTTTGCACTCGCAATACAGAAATAACGTTCATTTAAAGCAAAAGCAACACTTAAAAAATTTACAAAAATAAATTTGGAAGTGATTAAAAAAAGGTTGTATTTTTGCCATCCGTTTCGTAAAAGAAACAGGCGAAAGTTTCCGGTAAAAAAGAAAATATTTTTTTCTAAAATAAATTTGGATAATAAAAAATAGTTTTCTACTTTTGCACCCGCTTAGA
>DATGMY010000092.1:0-5199 GCA_035307005.1 Flavobacterium sp.
AAAAAGAAAAAAGCTTAGATACTACTCTAAGCTTTTGTGTGTTGTTTTTCCTTTCTCTGTTAAGTAATATTTTTGATTCCGACTTGTAGATTTATCAGGAATAGTCAAGGCTATTAAACCTGATTTTAGTGCTGGTTGTAAATAATTATATAAAAATGTAGGACGATGCTTTATACCAACAAGTTCCATTAATTCTACACTGCTATATTTCTTATCTGCCATACTCGAAATTAATAATCGAACTTGTTCGGTAACTTGTTCGGTTCTAGTTAAAGCTTCCATTGAAGGCAACGTAACTCTCAAAAAGTTTTCGGAAAAATGAAAGCTATCTTTTGCATAAGCCTGTAAAACTCTTGGAATACCTGAACCTAATTGCTCTACCAAATCTAAATCCTTGAAAATACGCATCAATTCTTTGTTTCTGATGACTATCAGAGTTAATTTACTGATAGTCAATAAAAAGAAACTATATCTTAACAAAGAAAATTACATTTATTTCCCAATGCAATATCTTAACTCCCTTTATTTACAAGGGTTAACAAGGAATGTGTTGTACAATAGTGGTACAGAAAAATTAAAATACTTTATGAATATTTTTTTTGTATAATTTTTTAAGAGAAGCTATAAATCAATTTGCTTGTATTTCTTGTTTATAATTTTAAAATATTCTTCAGGTAAAAAGCTGCTTTTAATCCATTTTGACACTGCATTAAGTTGTTTAGAGAAGTCTTTGTAAATATTATCCGAACAACCTCACTAATACCTAAACTCAAAGCCAACTCTTCTTTGTCACCGGGAAAGATGAGATTTACATTCAGCAAATCATAAGCTGGTAAAAACAAAACACCTTTGTCTGTGTGCATCAACGAAAAGTTTTTTAGGTGCATAGAGATAAGTTGTTACATAAAAAACAGTAACCCTAAAAATTACTGCTTGTAGATCTTAAAAAAGCCCCACTTCGAAAACTCCATAACACGTATTAAGCTTCCTACGTCCCCGTTCAACGGGCTTTACTTCACTTGTTTATTATTTGTTTTGGTGTTCAGTGATTTTCAATTCATCTCGTGCCCTCCGGGCAAGATGACCCGAGACAACGCCGAATTGAACGAAGTTAAAGCTTAGTTATTATAGGCAGTTTGAATTATTGTTTTGCTAGTATCGAATATCAGTTTTTTCAAATTTGGCTAATTTTTGAATTTTACTAAAATAATTTTCCCATAATTCACTTTTTGAACCATTTACAGGATTTGTTGTATCATCGTAAAAGAAAATTTTAGTTATTTCTCCCTCCGAATTTCTAGTAATGAATTTTTCATTACCAGCTAGTTCAGTTAAAAAATTTTCAGTTAAACGTTTGTATTTTGTATAGATGGGCATTTCTTTATAACTATATCCAGGATGTTCTTTATAGTTAACATCATTAAACCCTAAAGGCATATATTCTCTATTGAAGGCCATCCATTTATCATCTTGACTTTTAGCTATACCATATGGTAGATTTATTCTGAAAAAATTGTTTAACATAGTTTTTTGGATTTTAAATTAATAAAAAGCTATACAACGAAAATTATTATTCAAAATGATTAGCTCCTTAACAAATAGCCTATAACGTCAGACTGTGAAAAAACTTCACAATCCTATCTGACAAATATAGAGAAATAGTTGTTATAAAAATACAAAATTTGTATTTTTAAAGATGCAATACATCCAAGGAATTTCTCACCACCAACTACAGATGAGTAGTTTAGAAGACAAGATTACAGCCTGTATATCTTTAAGCCCGCTTCGAAAACTCCATAATACATATTAAGCTTCCTGCGGTTCCGTTCAACACGCTTTCATCTCGTGCCCTCCGGGCAAGACGAAAGCTTAGTTATTACCTGCAGGTTTTATTGGTGGAAACCTTCGTTCATTCGAACTACAGTAAATATATTTTTATCTTTTTTTATAATATTAACTCTTTCAGAGCTTCTTTTAAATGATTTTTCTGTTTCATATTCACCACATAAAAATATTTTTTCAGGGAGATTTTCTATCATAAATTCAATTAGTTTCAATTCTTGTACGTCTTTCATTTGAAAAGTCATTGGTTCAAGTAGCTTTTCTACATTTCTACCATTAAAAAATTGTTTTCCTAATGTAATCGATTTAATAGCCTCAATTGGATATTGAACTCTGCGTTCTTGTTGACTAGGGACATTTGGAAAAGGGGATATTATAGATGTTGGAGTACCATAACCAGTTGAGTAAGTAATGAGTCTCCATTCGCCTTCATATGCCCAATCATTTCTTTTAACACCTACAGAGTATAGAAAAGGAACATCAGCAGAACGAAAATTGACTCCGAAAAAATCTATGCTTTCAAGATTTTCGACGTATTGAACTGGGAAAAAAATATAATTGTTCAGTTTTGGATTCTCTTTTTTTAAATTGTTTTTTATAATTTCCCAGTCTAATTCAATCATAAATCCTTTTTCACTTGAATAATGTGCCCACATTAATGTGTGTAGAGGTTGGGTAGATAATGAAATAATCCCTGCGTGATTTGTTATAAAATTAAAGAAGAGCTCTTTAATTTGAGCAAATCCATTTTTTTTATCTTTCTCATAGTCAATCTCAAATTCTTCTGTCAAACCATATTGTTCATAAAATTTTAAAAATAATGGTTTACTTAAAGTTGAGAAATCCCATAACAATGTTGAGCAATCCATAGAATCATTCAAGTTATAAGGATGACTGCAATATAAGTATTGATTGAGAATTGCACTTATACTGTTTTCGCTTATTGAGTAATACTTAAATACTGATTTTGGTTGTTTTTTTGGATGTTCAACAGCATGATTTTGATTTACTAGTTTATAAATCCACTCGCCATACTTATATGTATTTGTTTCCTCATCGTCAAAATATTTAACAGTGACACCTTTTTTTCCTGTAAGCATTGGTTCTCCACCAACAACACCTCTGCGTGTTGTACAAACTAAGTAAAGGTCTTCAGTTTCTAAAATTGCAAATACTGGTTCGTTATTTGATTCACTAACTTGTCCAACTATATCAATTAAGGTTTTACCATTATGTTGAAAATTGATACTATAAATTTTTTTGTTTCTAAGAACTTTGAAACCTTGACTTTCAATAAAACGAATAATTGAGTTTTCCAAAAAATCTTCTGCTTTATCTGAATCAATGGTTGGTATGAAAAATTTCATATGTGTTATTTTTAAACAGGATGTTTTTTAAACTTGTAGGTAACGTTCCCGAGGATTTGTGAAGTCCGGAAATTTTCTAGCGAAGCTAAAGGAAATTTATGGATTTTACAAATTCCTTGTTCAGCGAGGGTTTTACCCGAGCTTGGACAAGGAATTTCCTCGCAACGGATCGTGTAGTGGCGATAGTGGTGGATAAAAAAGTCTAAACTTTCAATCTTGCACTAAGCTAAGCAGCAGCCTTTTATTATTTTCTAAATTTATGAAAAAAGGAAATATAAAAGGGTGTTGCGACAAAAAAAGGAGAAACCTTCAATTTCTCCCTTAAACCGCCATTTCGCCAATACGGTGTTGAACTAAACCTCCGGTAGCTTTCGCTGCGATGATTTCGTACCTTAGTATATATTAATATTAAATAATTGATACTATGGTGACTAAAAAAAATCTCCGGAGGAATTAAGAGCGAACAAATACTTGAATCGCGCTTGCAATGAAATTACAGGTTTTTCCGAACTTCTGCAACGTTTTGAACGAAATATTTCGATTTTAGGCAGAAGTAAACGCACGTTCGAAAATTATTCACGTCATGTGGCTGCCCTTGCTTTGCATTTTGGAACTTTACCTACCGAATTAGATCCCGAACAGGTTAAAGATTATCTATTTGAACTACAACAACGTTCACAATCACCTTCGCAATCTTACTTTAAGCACACGGTTTACGGACTAAGGTTTCTTTTAAAAGCGGAGAATCTTCCGTACGATTATCTTCATTTACCATCGATTCCAAAAGAGAAAAAGCTACCGGTAATTCTGAGTCGGGAAGAGATTTGGAAGATGCTTCAAAGTGCAGAACTGCTTAAACATCGAATTTTAATCGGATTGATTTATGGTTGTGGTTTGCGCTGTATGGAAGTTCGCAACATTGAACTGAAACATTTAGATTTTGATCGAAAATTGCTTCATATCGTGCAAAGTAAAGGTAAAAAAGATCGCTATGTTCCTTTATCTGATCATTTGATACGAGGAATAAAAAGTTATATTTCAGCCGAACATCCCACTACATTTTTATTTACAGGAAACTCAAAAGATGCCAAGGGTTTTGATTCTCGTTACAGCCAACGCGGTGTTCAATGGGCGATTCAATCCATCTGTAAAAAAGCAGGAATTTTAAAAGAAGTACACACGCATAGCTTGCGTCACAGTTATGCTACGCATTTGTTAGAAGATGGCGTGAATATTCTTCAAGTTCAAAAACTAATGGGGCATGAACGTATAGAAACCACCATGGAATACCTTCATGTTTGCCAATTGGAACAACAAAAAGTACACAGTCCACTTGATACCGTTTTTGCATTATGCAGCCGCAGTGGGAAGTAGGCGATGTACTTAGAAAAGTAAATCTATCTCATCAAAACTTTACGGTTCATCAGGAAAAAACGCTACGAGCATTGACTTTGTGTAGAACTTCCGCTTTGGGCGGACATGTAGATGCCTGTGATGCCTGCGGAAACATCAGCATCAGTTACAACAGTTGCAGAAATCGGCATTGTCCAAAATGTCAAGGACATAAACGCGAAGAATGGATACAGGCACGAGAGCAAGATTTGTTGCCCTGTTCGTACTATCATTTGGTTTTTACTTTGCCCGATACGCTCAATGGTTTAGCCATCTCACATCCTCAAATCATTTATCGCTTGTTGTTTGAAGCTGCGCGGGCTACTTTGTTTCAGTTTGGAAAAACGGAAGGATTACAATTAGGTGTGATTGCTGTTTTACATACCTGGGGACAAAATTTGAGTTTACATCCGCACTTGCATTGCATTGTTCCTGGAGGTGGAATAGATGGAAACGGAAAATGGAAACGAAAGATAAAAACCGATAAATACTTGTTTGCAGTAAAAGCATTGAGTAAGGTTTTTCGAGCCAAATATGTAGCCTTGCTACGCAAAGAAAAGTTGGCAGATGTTCGAATCTTGCAAAGTCTGTTTGAAAA
>DATGMY010000093.1:0-3054 GCA_035307005.1 Flavobacterium sp.
CAGTTAGGAAATTTACTTTTTTGGATTTTTGCTCATTCGCCTTTAACAATCACAGAAAGACACCGACACGGATTTGATGTGTTTCCTGATATAAACAGAAAAGTGCCTTTTGGTGCAGGTGCAACATTGTCTTATAATTACATTGATTTACAAGTTAAAAATGAAACTGATCATACTTTTCAACTAAAATTATGGCTGGATGAAACACACTTGAACGGAGAATTATTCAGTAAAGAAAAAATTGACAAGGAATATAGGGTTGAAGAACGAAATCATTTAATGAAAATGCAGTTTTGGGGAGGTTATTCACGACACAATCAAATCTTTCAAATAGAAAAGGACAAGGATTTAACAACTGAAAAACTCCTCACTGAAAATCATGCCATTATGATGTATAATCCGTTTATAAAATAGTTTGAACAGCATATCTTTTGAGGTTATCTGCTTCTCAAAAATGATTACATCTTATAGGAACAGTAACCAGTTTACAGATTTGTAGTTTCCCTCAATCAAAAAAATCAATAAATTGCAGCAGAATTAAAAATTCAAACGATGAAAGCAAAACTACTACTTCCCCTGTTAATTATTTTTGCTTCGTGCGCAAGTCACGACAAACAAAACCGCCATTATTATACGCAAATTGCCCCGAAGCATTTAAAAAAAGATGTTAGATATGTGCAAAAGCAACTACAAAAAATGCACCCCGATTTGTATTGGTATATTTCCAAAGAGCAGCTGAACAATAAGTTTGACAGCTTGAAAAACAAACTTACCGCCCCACTTACTCCCAATGAATTTTTTATGGAAATGAGCCCGGTAGTAGCTTCGGTTCATCAGGGACACATGAGTATGAGTATGGTAAACCTGACTTCACCCGATTCGTTGAAAAAAAAATACAGAGGTTCGGTTCATCCTTTAGAAAACTTTGAATATGAATTTCATAACAATAAATTGTATATCAAAAAAATCCGTACCAACAACGATACCGTTTTGCAAACCGGTACGGAAATCCTGACCATCAACGATATCAAACCACAGGATGTCTTTCTTAAATACCGCAACACCTTTACGTCAGACGGGTATAATCAAACGGCAATTCCTAAGTTTTTTTCACGACGGTTCAACAGTTATATCGTGGGCGAAATCGGTTTTGTGGACAGTGTGCGCTTACATGTTTCCTGTGCAGATTCCACTTTTTATCATACTGTTTCAAGAACGTTTAAAAAACAACATAAAGACCTGGAAAAACAAACCGACAGTCTGAGCAGTATCGTTCAAAAAAAGGATACATTGACCCAAAAGACCTTAACAAAATCAGAACTGAAAGCTAAAAAAATTGCCGAAAAACAACAAAGAAAAGAGCTCAACCGTAAAAAAAGATGGTTTGGATACAATGAAAAGTCAAAAACGTTTGTCAAAAATGTTTCTTATCCCGTTGCTAACGACAGCACCATAGCAATTTTGAAAATCAACGGATTCAGCGAAGGAAAAATTAAAGTATATGAAACCATTTTTTCCGAGCTTACCCATCATAATGTTACGGCACTCATTATTGATCTACGGGGAAATCCGGGCGGAAGGCTCAACGATATTTACAGGTTATCTCAATACCTCAACGATAGTACGTACCGGTTTATTCAACCGGCTACTATTACAAGTCGTACTGCTTTTTTCAATATATTTAAAGGACAATCTGTGGCGGCTAAAATATTAGGTGCACCATTTATCAGTGCATTTGCCGGAATACGCGGGCTTTCTGCCAAAAGAACTGAAGACGGCACGTTACTACTTCCTTTAAAATCATCCAAAGAAACAAAACCCAAACCGCTGAATTACAAAAACGATCTGTATGTCATTACCGATGGAATGACTTTCTCTGCAGCAGCTATCATCTCTTCACATTTAAAAGGAAGAAACCGTGCTACTTTTGTAGGCAATGAAACCGGAGGTACTTTTAACGGAACCGTGGCAGGAATGATGCCAATATTGAAACTTCCTTATTCCAAACTGAAATTGCGTGTAGGTTTGATGACTATAAGACCCGAAGAGCAAACAAACCCGGAAGGTTTTGGCGTGAAACCTGATGTAAAAATCATTCCAGATATAAATGAAATCATCAATGAAGACGATCCTGAATTACAATGGATTTTGGAAGATATTTCACAAAAAAGAAGCGTTTTGTAACGCTTCTTTTTTATTGCTTTTAAATTTTTATTTCACAATAATCTTTTTAACGGCTTTACCTTGATTCGTAGTTACTTCTACAAAATAAATTCCCGATGATAAGTTGCTTATATCGACAGTATTTTGTTGTGCGGTTTTAACGATTTGACCTGAATTGTTGTAAATAGTTACTTTTTCTAAAGACAAGTTGTTTTTCATACGGATATTCAACACATCAGAAACAGGATTTGGATAGACTTCAAAACTGTCGGAGATAAAATTGTTTGAGGAAGAAGAGGGTGGCCTTAACTCATAAACTCTCACATGACCTGAATTGTTTCCATTTCCATCATTATAAGGAGCTCCAATTGCCACCGTTTTTCCATCTGAAGAAAGGGATACAGAAGAACCACTAAGATCACCAACTGCTTCTCCATCAATATCTACTCCTATTTGTGTCCATACGCCGGAGTTGTTTTCAAAAACGCGAACATAACCATTCTTTGAAGAATTACCTAAACCATCACCCTGAGGTGCACCAATAGCTACTATATTACCTTCAGAAGAAAGAGAAACGGAAGTACCACTAAGATCACCAACTGCATCTCCATCTATATCACTACCTATTTGTGTCCAAACACCAGAAATATTTTCATATATCCGTACGTGACCGGAGCTAATACCACCATCACTATTGCTAGGTGCACCAATAGCTACTATATTACCTTCAGAAGAAAGGGAAACGGAAGTACCACTACGATCAAGAGCTGCTTCTCCATCTATATCACTACCTATTTGAGTCCAATTACCTGAGATATATTCATAAATTCGAACACGTCCCTCTCCTCCACCAGGTGTGCCAATAGCCAATACTCTACCTCCAGCAGATAG
>DATGMY010000094.1:0-3292 GCA_035307005.1 Flavobacterium sp.
CTTTGGAAAGTTTGTCGGCTTGCGTAACGATTATTTTTGTTTTCAAACCCGAATCCAGAAATTCCTGAATAATCTCTTCAGACGACTGATTCCATAAAGGTTCTACAACATTAATTCCCAACGGAAGCAGTTTGTTTTCTCTGTATGTTTTAACATCGGCTAAAAAAATATCGCCAAAAGCAAAATGAGAAACTTCCTGTTGTTTAAAATGCATAATCGCCGCTTGCATTGCGTTATTGTGGTCTTTTAAATCTTCAGACAACAGCACGGTGTACAAAGGAATCCCAAGGCTGAGTGCCTGTTGTTCGAGAATCTCTAATGGAATATCGTGCACGGTCGATTTGTTATTTTCTTTATTGATGGTAGTCAGTAGCGATACAATATGATATTCTTCACTTTTAATGAGTTTGTAAAGTGCCAGAGCGGAATCTTTTCCACCGCTCCAGTTAAACACAATTTTTGTTTGATTTTTCATTAGATGTAACTCTTTAGGATATTCTTTGCCTGGACGATATGTCGTTTATTGTGATAAATGACGATTCTCAGCGTGTCGCCTAATCTCAACTTTATCAGAGGAGTAATGCTAATACTGGTTTTTACCTTATTCAAATCTACTTTTTTTGCTTGGTTTAAAAGTTCTAACAATTGTATTTGCTGAACAATGAAATTGTCTAAGGTTTGCTGGGTTAGTTTGCTGTGAATGGGGTTCATAGAGCGAAAGGTCTTCATCTTGTTGAGCTTGTCTTTGGGGAGCATACTGTTTGCGAAATAATTTCCCAACCATCCGCTTTTAAAAAAAGGTTGGGCTGTGGTAACAGATTCCGTGATGCAGTTGTTGATTTCCGGCAGATAAAAGTTTCCGTATAAGTTGAGGTGCTCAATGCATTCTAAAACACTCCAGCTATTGTTTGAAAGCCTGTTATTCAACGTACCTTCAGGTTTGTTTTTCAAATTTTCTGCAAACTTCAAATGCTCTTTGACAAGGATTGTCAACTCTTCGATTAATAGTTCTGTTTCTACTTTCATTGTTTTTTTTACAAAGTTCTTTAATCTGTGCAAATTAAAAGTTGATTGAACTCAATACTTTTTTAAGCGTGACAGAGTTTCCGGAGTCATTCTCAAATAATTAGCAATATGTTTGTTTGGAATTTGCTGAAATAGTTGCGGACTGCGTTGCAACACGCGTTCATACCGCTCTTTGGGCGAAGAGGTGAGGAGGTCTTTTTCACGTTCAATTTGTTGGACAATTAAATCTTCCAGAAGAGCAATCCAAATTTTCAAATGTTGGGTATCTTGGCTTAAAAAGGCTATAATGTTCTTTTTAGGAATGATTCTAACCGAAGTTTTTTTGATAGCCTGTATATAGAACTCAGAAGGCTGTTCGGTCAAAAATGAATCCAGTGCAACAATAAAATTGTCTTTGTAGCCAAAACGGATAATTTGTTCTTCGGAGTCCTTATATACAGATATTTTCAGACTTCCTTCCTCTATCAGATAAATATTCGTATCAATGGTTCCTCCGGGTTTTAAATACTCATTGCGTGACAGTGTTTTTCGTTTCTCAAAAAGATTATTTGTCTCAAAAAGATTTCTTATATATTTTGTCTCTATCTTCATTTCCTTGAAAAAATTTTATCATTAATTTCAGTTTTAGGTAAGGCTGCTTTGATGATACTCAAAAAAACGATGACGTCCTTTTTCGGTAAAATATGGGAAAAACATTCGCACAAATAAGTCGGTGTATTTTAATACGATTGCTTCCTCGGTGTTTTCTTCATAAATCAGGGAAGAAGTAATCCAAGAATCACTGTATATTTTAATGTGTTCTATAAAAAAACGGTATTCATTATCGTAAATTTCTTTGCGTAAATATCCCTGGGTTACGGCTTCTTTTATGGAATCGGCATACATTATGGCTCGTATCTTTTCTACTTCCAAAAATAATTGTTTTAACGAAGGGTTGTCTTTTAAAATATGATGCAGATCTGCCATTAAAAAGCGATAGTTATACAAAATAAGGAACCCTTTTCTGGTGGAATTATAGAGTGTTTCAACAAAATCAGCAGGTTTTTTAGTTTCTTTATTCAGTTTTTTTGCTTCTTCCAACAATTGGTTGTGCAATGCTGTGACTATGTCTTGTTTGGTTTTGTAATGATAAATCAAATTACTGTGACTGATACCGGTTGCAGCAGCAATCTGCCGGATAGAAACATTCAGATAACCCTGATCATTAAAGAGTCTGAGTGCCTGAATCAAAATTAAATCTTTATTTTTTTTCATTTTTAGAACAACTGGTCTAATTTTTATTAGTACATTTGGTCTAAAATTACAAAACTTAGTTCAATTAAAATAATACGTTATGAAAAGAATACATCTTTTTGAGTTTGAAGATCAAAAATGGTTTCCTTCTTTTTTAAGAAATTACGTTACAGATTTTCTTCAGTTTCTAGCAAACAAAGCCAAAGTTTATGAGCCGGTAGTCGATGAAATTACTCAATTGATAGAGAAAAGCAATACTTCCCATATCATTGATTTAGGTTCCGGAAGTGGTGGCGGACTTTTGTGGTTGGGTAATGCCTTGTACGAAAAAAATAAAGATACTAAAATCACACTGACGGATCTTTATCCCAATATCGCTTCTTTTCATCACGTGACAAAATCATCTCCGGTTTTTACCTATTATGATCAGCCGGTGGATGCCACAGCGGTTCCGGGAGATTTAAAAGGTATCAGAACAATGTTTTTATCGTTTCATCATTTACAGCCTGATGGTGCTTTGGAAGTCCTTCAAAATGCAGTAGATATGCAGCAACCCGTTGCCATTTTTGAAATTCAGGACCGGAGTTTACCGAGTTTTCTGGCGATGATTTTATCGCCTGTAAGTGTTTTGGTATGCACCCCTTTCATCAAACCGTTTCGATTCGGGAGATTACTTTTTACCTACTTGATTCCGGTTGTTCCGTTAATAGTCCTTTGGGACGGATTGGTTTCTTGTTTACGCACCTATTCAGTTGCAGAAATGAAAACATTAGTTGGTCAGACAAAAAAAAAGAGCAATATAGTTGGCAATTTGTCAAAAAGAAATCCAAAACGGGTTTTGTTATTTATACCATCGGAGTTCCCAAAAATCAAGATGATTTT
Organism: Flavobacterium sp.; assembly: GCA_035307005.1. Taxonomy (GTDB): domain Bacteria; phylum Bacteroidota; class Bacteroidia; order Flavobacteriales; family Flavobacteriaceae; genus Flavobacterium. The sequence continues at coordinate 3,142 of DATGMY010000094.1, forward strand.
TAATAAGAAAAAACCTCGTTGCAGTCAACGAGGTTTTGGTTTTGAGCATTAATCTATGTGTTCTACGTTTAAGATTTCTAATTTTAAATTTCCTTTTTTGGAAGGCCATTCAATCGTATTCCCAGTTTTGTAACCTACCATAGCAATTCCC
>DATGMY010000095.1:0-5277 GCA_035307005.1 Flavobacterium sp.
ATTTTCTCAATCTAAACAAGGAGATAAGGTTTATATACTTTTTGATTCCCACAAAGATAATCATCTTAAAGAAGTAAACTTTCCTGCATACGAAATTTGTATAGATGAAAAGCTCGTTTATTTTCGATATGGAACAGCAGTAAAAGTAGAAAAATTAAAACAATTAAAATACCCAATCACAAATCGTAAAAAGTTAGCGGTTATCATAGCCAACGATTCTTTTGAAAATAATAAGATTGAATTCTACGTAATAGAAAAAGTGGGCGATTATTATTATAAACGAAGAGTGGATTATCGTTTTAGAATGGAAGAACACGATGAAAGTTTTTGGCATAAAAAATCAAAGTAAGCAAAATGCGTTTATTAATTCGTTGTCTGATACTGCTAAACAATATCTTAATGAGAAACCCGCAATAAAACATACTGTTATGATGTATTTAGCCCGCAAACAATTTTCAACTGAAAATAAAGAGATTGTCAGACAGTTAAGTGTTCTAATAGCTAACGATCCTGTTTTAAGCAATAACGACCTTTTGACAGAACTTATTGTAAAACAAGTTTTATTTTCTGATAAATATACGGTACAAGAGTTTGAAGATTTTTGGAGCAACCTAACACCGGCACAAAAAGCAATTTTTGATAATTATGCCGATAACGGAATATCTGCTAACGGTTATTTTCTAAAACCTTCTGTTGTGAACTTTTTTCATTGGGCTTTTCCTTATTTGATTGATAATCTTAATGTAACTATAGAGCAGTTTGAGAATTGGTTTATGGGAGAGGTTGATTTTGTTGAACCTAATTTAAATATTAATCCTGAAAATATTTCGTATGAAGCTTCTTTGACACAACAGCCATTACCTACTTTTAGCAATTTTATTAACCATTTTTCTAAACAAGTAAATAATGGAAATTACTTTGAAATGTCTGCATACCAAGTTTATAATTTAGTTGGAGGTAGTTTGTTAAATAGTTATAATAATAACCCCACAAGTTATTCTAATGCTTGTTCTATTCGTGGTTCAAGAGCTCTATTGTATTCAGGTATAGCTATTCCCGTGTTAAATTACGGGAGTGGTCAAAGAACACAAAAGGGTGGAGATAATCTAAATTATATACTTGACGCTGTCTCATTTAATAAATTTATGATTGATAAATTCGGAGATACACCTCATAAATTAGAAGGTGTAAATGCAAATGACTCACAACAAGTAGCGGATTTATTAAATGGTAAGAATGGGATTTATGTGATTATAAATAGTAGTCCCGGACAGGCTAGTTATTCAGGACACGTTGATGCCATTGTAAATGGTATTTGTATTGGCAATGCATATACATTGCCTAAAGGAGGTGTAAAATCAATAAGAATATGGGTTTTAAATTAAATAAAATAAATTTTGTATTCGCTTTGGTTATCTTATCTTCCTGTTCTGTATCTAAAGAATTACGAGAAGAAAGAAAACAATGGAATTTTAATAACTGGGAAAATGAATATAAAGACAGAGCTTTTTGTTTGTGTATTATTAGAGGGTATGAAAATAAAAAAATAGAGCATATATTAAAAGAAAATGATCGATCTTTTTATAATCCTTTGGGCATAGCCATATTTGATAAATCATTAGAACCAATTATTTACGAGGAAATAAAAAAGATTAGATTAGACTCCATCAATTCTATTAATTCTTATCCTGAAGATTTAAAAGCAATATATCAAAAAAGGCGAGTGTTTGACCTTTGTTTACGATTTTATAAAAGTAAAAAATTAGATAGTTTAGCTAAAGAGGAGAAGAAAAAATGGAAAAAAATCCCAAATATTATTAATGAAATATGGAAAGAAATTCCAACATATTAAAATAATGATGTGATAAAGATATTCTCTATCCTAATGGAACTTGTAAAGCGGGTTGTCACTTCCAAGATAATCCCCTTGCATCTATAGATTATATGGATTTTGGATTAATATATAAACTAATTAGTGTCATGAGTATTAAGATTCTCAAATATTGTGTTGTCATTCTTGTTTCTATTCATTTTTTTTCATGTAGTTTACATAAGGAGAAATTTTCGTATCCCAAGTATAAAAATGAAAACCAATCTTGGATAGATGCCTATAAATATAATGTTTTTTTGAATTGTGTAAAAGTTGGTATAGAAAATGATAGTTTAATGATTATCTTAAAAAGAAAGGATTTATATTACCCAGGTAGATCTGTATTAACTTTTTACTATATTGATGAAGCGAGAGATAAAGGGCGAGAGGTTATTGAAAAACTACCTCCTCCCTACATAAAAATAGACATTGGAGATGAAGAATTTTATGAGGGAAAAAACTATATATCATTTACTTGTTTAAAATATTATGCAAGCAGAGATTTAGATAAAACAGCTCGAAAGGCATACAAGGAGTTTGTTAAACAAAGAAAAAAGGCTGAATCCGAATGGTTGAAATAAAAATGGGAATACATATGATTGCCCTTAGTTCAACTGATTTTGAAGTTACATTAGAGTTAATATGAAAGGAATCATTTTTTTATTGATGTTTTTAAGTATAATATGCTGGTCTTGTAGCAATCAATATACATATATTACAAATAAAAATGATATTCACTATAGTAGATTGTTCGGGAATTTAAAAGAAGATGAAGAAGCTTTTATTTCCATAGAAAATCTTGAAGAAAAATTTTATTTGTATATGCCTTGTGACTTTTCTTATCAAAAGCAAGTTGTTTTTTATGAAAATAAAGTGAGTGTTGATTTGGGAGAAACAGAGGTTTTTACAATTACAAAGGTTTTTCAGAACCAGAATATCACAGAGTATGAAATTGCTAATGAGTATGCTAATGGGAACTTAACAAAGAAAAAGATTGATAATAAATTTTTATTTCGATTTCAAATGAATGATGTTGATTATTTATTTTTAACAATTTCTATAAATGATTTGAATAAATATCCCTTAATTATTCATAATTGTAAAGAAAAAGAACAGGAAATGGAATTTGATAAATTAGATTTAGAAGAAATGTGGAACAAAAAAATAATATTTAAAAGCTCTGAATTTTCAGAGCTTTTTTGTTTTTCCGTTTAAATAAAGACCACACCCTGTGAGCACTATAAACTAACTGCCAAAAGCTATTAGCCAGAAATATTTCTTCACACCATTTTAACGAAAACCAACTTTTGCAAAACATCCAAAACCGGCATAAATATCGTATTTTTGTGATTCACTATAAAATGAAAAACGGATAAATGTCAAGTGTGATACGCTTATTGCCCGATCATGTTGCTAATCAGATTGCTGCCGGAGAAGTGGTTCAGAGACCGGCTTCTGTAGTCAAAGAGTTGCTCGAAAATGCGGTGGATGCCGGAGCAACCTCTATCAAATTAGTCATCAAAGATGCCGGGAAAACCTTAATTCAGGTCATCGACAACGGAAAGGGAATGAACGAAATTGATGCGCGAATGTGTTTTGAACGTCATGCTACTTCCAAAATTTCTGCTGCCGAGGACTTGTTTCAGCTTCAAACAAAAGGCTTTCGTGGCGAAGCTTTGGCGTCTATCGCTGCTATTGCCCACGTGGAATTAAAAAGCAAAGAACATGATGCCGAGCTGGGTACACACGTGATTATCGAAGGAAGCAAGGTGGTTTCGCAGGAAGTTGCTGTTGTTCCCAACGGAACTTCTTTTTCTGTGAAAAATCTGTTTTTTAATATTCCGGCACGCCGAAACTTTCTAAAATCCGATCAGGTGGAATTGCGTCACGTCATCGATGAATTTGAACGGGTAGCACTGGCGCACAAAGACATTCAGTTTGTTTTTATCAACAACGGCAGTGAAATGTTTAACTTACCTGCGTCGAATATACGTCAGCGTATTGTAAATGTATTTGGCGGGAAAACCAACGAAAAGTTAGTTCCGGTTCAGGAAAGTACTGAAATTGTTGAAATTCAAGGGTTTGTCGCCAAACCGGAATATGCCAAAAAAAGTCGTGGAGAGCAATTTTTCTTTGTCAACGATCGTTTCATCAAAAGTGGATATTTGCATCACGCAATAACTTCTGCGTTTGAAGGATTACTGAAAGACGGTACACACCCAAGCTATTTTTTGTATTTGACTTTGCCGCCCAACAGTATTGATATCAACATTCATCCGACAAAAACCGAAATAAAATTTGATGATGAACAGTCGTTGTATGCTATCTTAAGAGCTTCAGTCAAGCACAGCCTGGGACAATTCAATGTAACTCCGGTGCTTGATTTTCAAAAAGATATGGAGTTGGAAGTGCCTTATGGTTACAGCGGTACGCAGTCAGTGAAACCTACGGTAGAAGTAAATACTAACTTCAATCCGTTTGAAAGTATGCAGTCGTCCAATGCGCTTGCCAGCCGGATTGGTTCTGACATTTCCCGGGGGGAATTTAATCCTTTTGAAAGTGTAAAATCCAAATCTTCAGCAGGAGGCAGTTCTTCCGGAAGCAGTTTTCAGGAAAAAAAACACCAATCGGGCGGATGGGAAACCTTGTACGAAGGAATTTCTGATGCCAAAGAAATGATCCTTTCATCGAATCATTATATAGAAGATGAATTGGTTACCGGTTCGCTTTTTGATGATGAAACTACTTCGTCGCATACAGCACAGCAAACCTATCAGGTTCATAAAAAATACATCATCAGTCCGATTAAATCCGGAATGATTATCATTGATCAGCGTCGGGCACACCAGCGGATTCTGTATGAATATTATCTCAACTCGTTCAGTGTAAGGCAAAACGCAAGTCAGCAATTGCTTTTTCCGCTGTCATTGTATTACACGGTGTATGAAATGGAGCTTTTGCGAAGTATCGAAAAAGAGCTGATTCAAATGGGTTTTTCGTTTGATGAAATAACTAACGAAAAAATTGTAATTTTAGGCACTCCGGAATCTATTTCAGAGAGCGAAGTTTCCATTGTTTTGGAAGATCTTTTAAACGATTTACAAGACAACCGTCCGGACGATGTTCCCGTTTTACACGACCGGATTGCTAAATCGCTGGCACAAAGTCTGGCAGTGAAAACAGGAACCTACCTGACTGATAAAGCGCAGGAAGATATTGTAAACAGTTTGTTTGGATGTGAAAACCCACAGACTTCGCCTTTTGGCAAAACTACTTTTATCACGATGAAAGTAGAAGATATTGATAAAAAATTTATGTAATGAATCAGATTACCCCCGTTGTAAAACAATTACTTATAGTAAATGTTATTTTATTTGCAGGAACATTTATTGTTCCCGAATTGAGTT
>DATGMY010000096.1:0-2510 GCA_035307005.1 Flavobacterium sp.
CAAATCTCAAGAAAACCATAGAACAAAATACCAAGAACTATCTCCAAACGGAACTTTAGAAACTCAAGACGATGATGGAATGATCATTGAAAGCAATAAACGAAATTTATAATATTTGAAAGTTAAAAATAATGAACAAAGCCATTCAAGCATACAACGACAAGCAGCATACGGAAGACAAAGCCATCTGTGATTTACTATCTCAGGAAATCTGTAAACATCTTCCCGAAGCAGAAAATAAAATCTGGCACGCGCACCCTGTCTGGTTTTTAGACGGAAATCCTATTACAGGTTACAGCAAGCAAAAAGCAGGAATCCGACTGATGTTTTGGAGTGGTGCTGATTTCGATGAAGAAAAATTAAACGTTAAAGGTGCAAAATTCAAAGATGCTTCCGTTTTTTATAATTCTGTTGATGAAATCAATACAGAAGATTTAAAACGCTGGCTCGAAAAATCAAAAGAAATCCAATGGGATTATAAAAATATCGTAAAGCGAAAAGGTGTGCTGGAAAGATTAAAATAGTTCGCTTTTTATAAAACGTAGAAAAAATAGTATACAACAAGCAGAATAAAAAAGCTTTTTGTTATTTTTGAATTAAATAACTTGAAAATAAAATATTATGATGAAATTTTTAAAATATTTACTTTTTACCGTTTTAGGGATTATTGCGTTAGCATTAATTGTTGCATTGTTTGTACCGAAAGACTTTGCAAACGAAGGCGATATTGTTATCAACAAACCCAAGCAGGAAGTCTTTGATTATATCAAATATGTAAAAAATCAGGATAATTTCGGGGTGTGGCAGCTTTCCGATCCTGATATGGAAACAACTTCTGAAGGAGAAGACGGAACTGTGGGCTTTAAATACAGCTGGGATAGTAAAGAACTTGGAAAAGGGGCGCAGGTTATTACCAATATTGTTGAAGGCGAAAGAATGGAATCTGAGATGTTCTTTTTGGACTTTAATGATGATGCCAATAAAGCCTATTTCTCTGTTGAAGAAAAATCACCAAATGAAACCCTTGTGAAGTGGGGGATTACCGGAACCACTCCTTATCCCTGGAACCTGATGAGTCTGTTTTACAATATGGATAAAGATTTCGAACAAGGATTGAAAAATCTTAAAGAAATTCTGGAAGCACAGGAAAGCCCTGCGGATGATAAAACGGTTTTGCGGAATCATTTTCAGGAGACAATGACTAAGTTGCAAAAAAGTGTTTCGGGGCTAAACAAAGAACAGATGCATTTCAAACCCTCTGCAGAATCGTGGAGTATCAGCCAGTGTTTGGAACACATCATTATGACTGAAAATATGATTTTCGGAATGATCAAAGAAAATATGAAAAAACCGGTTAATCCTGAAGACCGTGAAAAAATTAAATTTTCTGACGAAGAAATCATTACCATGGCAGCCGACAGAACAGAGAAATACAAAGCTCCGGAAATACTTGTTGCAAAAGGAAAATACGACGATTCAGAAACTGCGTTGAGTGATTTAAAAATACAAAGAGAAGAAATATATTCCTTTATTGAAGATACTCCGACAGAAGAATTAAGAAACCGTGTCAATGAATCTCCGGCTGGATTTACCGACGCTTACCAATCATTGCTTTTCATTACTGGACATACTACCAGACATTTTTTGCAAATAGAAGAAATAAGAGCAGATACGAATTTTCCAAAATAAATTTATGAGTAAAACAAAAACAGACCATTATACAGAAGAACTCGGAAAGCTCAAAGAGATTTTGAACAAAACCTCACTTGATACTGCCGTAAAGTGGGGTTCGGACGTTTATATTCACAAAGGAAAAAATATTGTAAGTATTGGAGTTTTTAAAAATCATCTGGCATTGGTGTTTTTTAACGGAGTTTTTATAGATGACGTTTTTAACGTATTTTCCTCGGATACTACTGCCAAAGCAATGAGGCAGTGGAAATTCAAATCTTTAGAGGAGATTGATGAAAAGAAAATATTGAAATACGTCGGTCAGGCTGTCAAAAATTCCGAAGAAGGAAAAGAGTTGAAAGCTGAAAAACATCAGCCTGTCCCAACAGCTGAACTTTTGCTTGATGCTTTTAAAAAAGACAAAAAGCTAAAAGAAGCTTTTGCAAGACTGACTTCAGGCAAGCAAAAAGAATATAGTTTGTATATCAGCGAAGCCAAACAAGAAGCTACCAGAATTAAACGACTGGAAAAAATAATTCCGATGATTTTGCAGGGAGTAGGATTACACGATAAGTATAAGTAATTGAAAGTAAAAACAATAAAGATTTATTTTTTAGACACCTATAATTATAGTGATCCTTGCTGTTGTTTATAAATTTTTCAAAGAGTTTAATATCAAATTGGAGTTTCCCCACTTACTAATCATTGCTTTTCATTGCCGGACATACTACCAGACATTTGTTGCAAATAGAAGAAATAAAAGAAAGTGCTGATTTTCCTAAAGAATGTGAACTGACGTTAAATAACTGGCAGGGACAATAATATCTTAGTACTTTTGC
>DATGMY010000097.1:0-6886 GCA_035307005.1 Flavobacterium sp.
GAAATCCTCAAGGTTTGGCGATTCATCCCACTACAAAACAACTATGGGAAAGTGAATTTGGCGCAAGAGGTGGCGATGAAATCAATCTGATAGAAGCGGGTAAAAATTATGGCTGGCCAATTATTACTTATGGTTTGGAATACAGCGGCGAGAAGATAGGAGAGGGCATTACTCAAAAAGAAGGAATGGAACAACCGGTTTATTACTGGGATCCGGCGGTTTCTCCAAGCGGTATTGACTTTTATACAGGAACAGCTGTTCCCGAATGGCAGAATAATTTATTTATAGGGTGTCTGAGTGGTCAGCATATTATCCGATTAGTATTGAAAGACAACAAAGTAGTGGGAGAAGAACGCTTATTAGAAGATCGAAATGAACGATTCAGAGATGTTTTGGGTTCGCATTCTAATGAGTCTCTTTATGCGATTACTGATAGCGGCAAAATCATCCGGATTTCTAAGGATTGATTACAAGGAAAAAATACTGAACTTCATCTGAGTTTTAAGCTTAGATGAAGTTTTTTTATAGTTAGAGCTTGTTTAAAATTCCTCTAATAATTTGTTTATGCTTCTTTATGGCTGCAAATTCGTTAAATTTTTCACGATAACTTCCGGCTATCGCTACAAAATTTTGATTCTTTTCGCTCAAAAATAAGCGATAAACATTTTTACAATATAAATTTATAGAGGTCATTACTTAAATTCATACATATATATCGAAACAACGCTGTAAATCAATAGTGTTTTAAAATTAACATTATGTTTGTCATGTTGTAAGCATCTTTACCTGCCTGATAAGAGATTCCTACGGAATGACAAACGTTGTGTTAAAGGGTTTTACAAAGTTTACAAATATGTAATTATCTGATGACCTCTATAAATTTAAAACAGGCTCTTAGATTAACTTAACTTTTCAGTTTGTTAAGTCTTTATCCATAATATCCGAAAGGTATCTGTTTTCTAATACTTTAAGCAAGGCATCACGTGCTTCCTGAAAAATTCCTCTCAAACCACAAGTGGCTTCACAACAATCATCGCAGGTTGCATAAAAATTCAGACTTACACAAGGAAGCATTGCCAAAGGACCATTAACTACTCTTATGATCGAAGCGACTTTTACCTGATCGGGAGCTTCTGCCAATGTATAACCGCCAAACCGTCCCCGGTGGCTGATCAAAAAGCCGGCTTTTTTTAATTCGTGGAATATATTTTCCAGAAATGCCAAGGGAATTTTTTTATCTCGGGCAATTACACTCATCAATACGGGACCGTTTCCGTGATTTTTAGCGAGATAACCCAGAGCCTTTAAAGCATATTTCGATTTTTGTGACAGCATATTCGTTGTGTTTTACTGCAAATTTAACAATAATTTATTAGTTATATACTTCATTAATTTAGTGAAGATGATTTAAAGTTTACTATTTTTGTGAAGATTAAATTTTAAAATAGAGATTATGTCATTAAGATTAGGGGACGTTGCTCCCGATTTCACAGCAGATACCAGTTTAGGAAAACTGAATTTTTATGATTATTTAGACAACAGCTGGGGTGTTTTATTCAGTCATCCTGCTGATTTTACTCCGGTTTGTACCACCGAACTTGGAAAAACAGCTGCTTTGAATACCGAGTTTGCCAAGCGAAATGTAAAACCTATTGCTATAAGCGTGGATGGCGTAGAAAGCCACAATAAGTGGATTGGGGATATCAATGAAACTCAAAATGTTTCGGTTCAGTTCCCAATTATAGCTGATGAAGATAAGAAAGTATCGAATTTGTATGATATGATTCATCCCAATGCCAGTGAAACAGTTACAGTGAGAAGTGTATTTGTGATTGATCCTGCCAAAAGGGTACGTCTAATCATTACTTATCCGGCAAGTACCGGACGTAATTTTAATGAAATTATCCGTGTGGTTGACAGTTTGCAACTAACCGACCAACACAAACTTGCCACGCCAGCCAACTGGGAAAATGGCGATGATTGTATCGTGACTCCTGCTGTAGATACTGTAAAAGCAAGTGAATTGTTTGGCGAGGTCAAAATAGTAAGACCTTATCTGCGCTATGTAAAGCAACCCGGAAAGTAATATATTAAATACAAAAAAAGCCAAAGTTCAATACTTTGGCTTTTATGTTTGTTCTTATTTTTTATTGGCTTCACACCATTTTCTGGCATTTACAAAAGCTTCTACCCAAGGGGTTATTTCATCTTTTCTTCCAGCCGGATAATGTGCCCAGTTCCAAGGGAATACTGAACGTTCGATATGAGGCATTGTTACCAAGTGACGACCTGTTTTGTCGCACATCATCGCTGTGTTGAAGTCAGAACCGTTGGGGTTTGCCGGATATTTATCATAAGCATATTTGGCGACGATATGGTATTGATCTTCGCTGTAAGGCAGATTAAATTTGCCTTCGCCGTGAGAAATCCAAACACCTAAAGTTGTTCCTGCCAGTGTAGAAAGCATAATCGAATTGTTGTTCTGAATCTTTACAGAAATAAAGTTCGATTCGTGCTTTTGTGAGGTGTTGTGAAGCATTTTTCCATGTACTTCGTGCTCAGGATTGATCAGTTCCAGTTCCATAAACAATTGGCAACCGTTACAGATTCCTACCGACATCGTATCAGGACGTGCAAAGAAGTTTTTCAAAGCATTTTTTGCTTTTTCATTGTACATAAAAGCACCTGCCCAACCTTTTGCCGAACCTAAAACGTCTGAGTTGGAGAACCCTCCCACAGTACCAATAAACTGAATATCTTCCAAGGTTTCACGACCGGAAATCAAATCGGTCATGTGAACGTCTTTTACATCAAAACCAGCTAAATACATAGCATTTGCCATTTCGCGTTCAGAGTTCGATCCTTTTTCACGGATAATCGCTGCTTTTGGTCTTTCTGTACTGTTTGGAACAGCAGGTTTTTGACCCACAAAGTGTGAAGGAAACGAAAAGTGAAGCGGTTGGTATTTGTAATTCATCAAACGTTCGCGTGCCATTCCGTTTTTGGATTGGTTTTTATCTAAATAATACGAAGTGATGAACCAGGTGTCTCTTAATTCATTGATATTAAGATTGTAATAATCTTTTCCAAAGAATATTTTTAATTCGTGTCCTTCAGAAGGAACGCCTATTTTTACAAATTCAATTCCGTTTGATGCCATTTTATCTTCAAAGACACGGTCGTTTTCTGCTTGTAAAACTACGGCAATGTTTTCGTTGAACAATGCTTTGATAATGTCCGGTTCGTTCAGTCCGGTCAAATCCAGATCGGCATCTAAATTGTATCCTGCAAAACACATTTCAAGCAAGGTGGTAATCAATCCGCCTGAACCCACATCGTGTCCGGCAGCAATCTGATCTTCCATAATCAACTCCTGAACGGTGTTGAAAGCCTTTTTGAAATAAGCAGCGTCTTTTATGGTTGGAACATCGCTTCCGATTTTATTTAGAACCTGTGCAAACGAAGAACCTCCAAGCTTAAGTTTATCTTTAGATAAGTTGATGTAATAAATTGAACCAGCGGATTTTGAAAGTACAGGTTCTACAACTTTAGTAATGTCGTTACAATTACCTGCCGCAGAAATAATAACAGTTCCGGGAGCAATAACATCTCCTTCCGGATATTTTTGTTTCATCGACAAGGAATCTTTTCCTGTGGGGATATTAATCCCTAATTCAATCGCAAAATCAGAACATCCTTTTACTGCTTCATATAAACGGGCATCTTCACCTTTATTGTTGCAAGCCCACATCCAGTTGGCGGAAAGCGACACACTGTCCAGCCCATCTTTGAGCGGAGCAAAAATAATGTTTGACAAGGCTTCTCCAATGGCATTTCTACTTCCTGCTACCGGATCAACCAAAGCAGTAATTGGCGAATGACCAATACTTGTAGCAATACCTTCTTTGCCTTTAAAATCCAATGCCATTACACCTACATTGTTCAATGGTAGTTGCAACGGACCGGTACATTGTTGTTTTGCAACGCGACCGCCTACACAACGATCGACTTTATTGGTCAACCAGTCTTTACAGGCAACGGCTTCTAATTGCAAAACCTGATTCAGATAATTATAAACTTCTTCTTTTTCATATTCCGGATCAGCATAGTTGTAAACAATGGTTTCGTCTTTCATAATGGTTTTTGGAGAAGAACCAAACATTTCTTCCAAAGCAAAATCCATTGGTTTAGCTCCTGTTGAAGAAGATTCAAAAGTAAACCGTTGATTACCCATTACTTCACCTACAGTGTACATTGGCGAACGCTCACGTTCTGCAACGCGTTGTAAGGTGTCAATATCATTTTGCCCGATAACCAATCCCATACGTTCCTGAGATTCATTTCCGATGATTTCTTTGGCAGAAAGGGTAGGATCGCCCACAGGCAATTTATCCAGGTCAATCAATCCACCGGTGTTTTCAACCAATTCAGACAGACAATTTAAATGTCCTCCTGCTCCATGATCGTGAATAGAAACAATAGGGTTGTGGTCTGATTCCACCATTCCACGAACAGCGTTTGCTGCACGTTTTTGCATTTCGGGATTGGAACGCTGGATCGCATTTAGTTCAATACCAGAACCAAAAGCTCCGGTGTCGGCAGAAGAAACTGCAGCACCACCCATACCGATACGGTAATTTTCACCTCCTAAAATAACGATTTGATCCCCTTCTTTCGGATCAAGTTTTTTTGCCTGACTTTCTTTACCATAACCGATTCCTCCGGCTTGCATAATCACTTTGTCGTAACCAATTTTACGGTTGTTTTCTTCGTGTTCAAAAGTTAAAACAGATCCGGCAATCAATGGTTGTCCAAATTTATTTCCAAAATCGGATGCTCCGTTAGAAGCTTTGATTAAAATATCCATTGGTGTTTGATACAGCCAATTGCGTTCTTTCATTCCATTTTCCCAAACACGGTCTTCTTCCAAACGGGAGTAAGAAGTCATATAAACGGCTGTTCCTGCCAACGGCAAAGAACCTTGACCACCAGCCAGACGGTCGCGAATTTCACCTCCTGAACCGGTTGCAGCACCATTAAAAGGTTCAACGGTAGTAGGGAAGTTGTGTGTTTCCGCTTTTAAGGAGATCACAGAATCAAATTCTTTTTCTTCGTAAAAATCGGGTTTGTCTGCAGATTTTGGTGCAAATTGCGTCACTTTTGGTCCTTTAACAAAAGCAACATTGTCTTTATATGCCGAAACAATATCGTTGGGATTTGTTTCAGAGGTCTTTTTGATTAATTTAAAAAGTGAAACAGGTTGTTCTACACCATCAATGACAAATGTTCCGTTGAAAATTTTATGACGACAATGTTCTGAATTTACCTGTGAGAAACCAAATACCTCCGAATCTGTTAATTTTCGTCCGATTTTACTGGAAATATTGTTCAGATAAGCCACTTCTTCATCGCTCAATGCCAAACCTTCCTGCTGATTGTATGCAGCGATGTCTTCAATTTCCAAAATAGGTTGGGGATCAATGTTTACCGTAAACATATCCTGGGTAAGTGTATTGAATTTTTGAGAAATCATCGGGTCAAAATCCGTAAAATCGGGTATTACCTTCTGAAATTCTTCAATACGAATAATTCCGTTGATACCCATATTTTGAGTGATTTCAACGGCGTTGGTACTCCACGGAGTTATCATAGCTGCACGCGGTCCCACGTAGCAATTGTTGACCGTTGGTGTATCTAAAGGAGCAGCATTGCCAAACAACCAGTTTAGTTTTGCTACATCTTCAGCGTTTAAGGGGAACGATGTTTGCACGGCGTAAACCGTACCAGACACATTTTCAAAGAATTGAATCATCGTAAAAAAGTTTGTCGTGTTGAGTTATTTCCAATAAATAATAAAAGAACAAATTTACTACTAAAATTTGAAATTAGCAATTTAATCTTGTGGTGAATCGATATGTTGATACGCCCCCAAATCTGCTTCACTCAATCGGTTTTTTCCTGTAATATCCAAAGGAACTTCTTGTGCGTATATCGAATTTCCAAAACCAATAAGACCTGAAGCTCTATCGGTAATCATCATTTGGTTTTTTGACGGATTGAAAAAATAAGGTTGATGTTCCGTGTTATTTTTTGCAATCAGACAATTGTTGAAATACGTTGTGTCTGAGAAATCATAAGGAAAATCGGTAGGGAAGCGGTTGCCGGTATTAAAAAATTTGATGAGGCAATGTTCTAACTTTACATCGAAATTCGTTGTTTCGTTTCCGGGGATTAAGAGCAGAGATTCGTTGGAATTTCCGTAAATAATACTGTTTTTGAAATGTGCCTGCAAAGCAAATTCATTTGAACCGCTGCCATTGTCTATGATTACTGCTGTGTGATTTTGACGATTCCAGTAATTGGTAAAAGTACAATGCGTGAAATCGTATGTTCCGCCGTTGGAAATCGCCAGTGCGGCTCTTCCTATATTGTTGGTCACAATGTTTTTCCCTGTAATTTTAGCATTAATACCAATAATTCCATAGTTGGAACAATTATAAACCTGCAGATTTTCTAAAGTAACGTCTTGTGACTGAATATTTAAACCTATTACCGCATTTTTTATCAGCATATTTTTCAACGTTCCTTTGCTGCCATTGCCAAACAACATCATATCCCATTGACCTTCTGTATTTTCAAAACTTGGTTCTAAGCGGTTTCCCTGAAATACAATCGGTTGTTCAATGGTTCCGTTGGCTGTTATTTCCGAATTAGGAAAAGCAAGCAGGGCAGAACCTCTGTGAAAATGAACTTCGGTTCCTTCGCTGATTTGCAATGTTTTGTTGGGTGGAACGGCAGCATAACCATAAATCACATAAGGTTTGTCGTTGTTCCATTGCAGTTCGTTACCGTTTACTTCATCGTCTTCATCTAAAAAGAATCCATA
>DATGMY010000098.1:0-11204 GCA_035307005.1 Flavobacterium sp.
GGTAGTTATTCATTGGAATTGCCTGTTGATTATCACTACGAAGGAAACGATGAACATATTATAATCGACGGAAAAATAACCTCTTTTTCTGGCGGATTGGCTTTTGGTGCGCAATGGAAATTATCTCAAAACATCTATTTAGACTGGATGATTATGGGACCTCATTATGGAAGTGCAAAAGGAACCTTGCAAGGGCAAAAATCGCTTAATCAGGAAGAGCAAGATGCGATTAACGATGCTTTGAAAGATTTAGATATCCCGGTAGTAGATTACGAATATGAAGTAAATTCATCCGGAGCCAAAGTAAAATTAGACGGACCGTGGGCAGGGATCAGAGCTGTTATCGGTGTTGGATATAGATTTTAATACAAAACTTCTTGTTGTGAAAACGGCAAGAAGTTTTTCTTTTAACAAGTTTTTTTAATAAAACAAAATTAAGCTGTCTGTCAAAAACTTCTTCAACAAATAAATTCTACTATATTAACCGAAATTCCGTAAATTCGCACATTGAATTAAAAAACAGTACAATGAGCACCAAATTCACAGAATATAAAGGATTGGATTTACCAAGAGTAGCAAGCGAAATGTTACAATATTGGAAAGAACAGTCCATTTTCGAAAAATCGGTTACTTCTCGCGAAGGAAACCAACCGTTTGTGTTTTTTGAAGGACCACCATCAGCAAATGGAAAACCCGGTATTCATCACGTGATGGCTCGTGCTATTAAAGATATTTTTTGTCGCTACAAAACCCAGAAAGGTTTTCAGGTAAAACGTAAGGCAGGTTGGGATACCCACGGTTTGCCTGTGGAATTAGGTACCGAAAAAGAACTGGGTATTACCAAAGAAGATATCGGAACAAAAATTTCGGTTGAAGAGTATAACGAAGCGTGTAAACGTACCGTGATGCGCTATACCGACGTTTGGAACGATTTAACGGAGAAAATGGGCTATTGGGTAGATATGGAAGATCCGTATATTACTTACAAACCTAAATATATGGAATCGGTTTGGTGGTTGCTAAAGCAAATTTATGATAAGAATTTGATGTACAAAGGCTACACCATTCAGCCGTATTCGCCAAAAGCAGGTACAGGTTTGTCATCACACGAAGTCAATCAGCCGGGTTCTTACCGTGATGTTACCGATACTACCATTGTAGCACAGTTTAAAACCATAGAAAGTTCATTGCCCGAATTCTTAAAAGGTTACGGAGCAATCGACATTATGGCATGGACAACTACTCCGTGGACCTTGCCAAGTAATACCGCATTGACGGTTGGTCCAAAGATCGATTATGTGTTGGTAAAAACTTTTAATCAATATACTGGTAAGCTTGTAAATGTAATTTTAGCCAAAAATTTAATTAAGAAACATTTTAGTGATTCAATAGAAGTTAGTGATTTTGATAATGCAATAAAAGAAATAACTAGTAATTATATTACAAATAATCCAAAAAATGAGTCGCAAGATTATAATTTTCTATTAGAGAACCTGGATGCAAAAAATAAATATCTTTTAGATAATTTAGGGGCAATTCCATTTTACTCATTTGAAGATAAAACTATTTTTGATAATGTATTAGCAAAAATTAATATTGAGGATAAAGCTTTAGAAAAGTTATTGAAAAAAAATAGATATAAAATCTTAACGGAATTTAAAGGAGCCGATTTAGTGGGAATCCGCTACGAACAGTTATTGCCTTATACGTTGCCGTATCAAAACCCGGAAAATGCTTTTAGAGTAATTGCCGGAGATTTCGTCACAACAGAAGACGGTACAGGAATTGTGCACACCGCACCAACTTTTGGTGCAGACGATGCTAAGGTTGCAAAAGAAGCAACTCCGGAAGTACCGCCAATGTTGATTTTAGACGAAAATGGAAACGCAGTACCATTGGTCGATTTGCAAGGTAGATTTGTGTCTCAAATGGGTGATTTGGCGGGCAAATATGTAAAAAATGAATATTATAACGAAGGCGAAGCACCCGAAAAATCGGTTGATGTAGAAATCGCGATTCGTTTAAAAGAAGAAAACAAAGCCTTTAAGGTTGAAAAATACGTTCACAGTTACCCGCATTGCTGGAGAACCGACAAGCCGATTTTATATTATCCGTTAGATTCCTGGTTCGTCAAAGTTACCGAAGTAAAGGATAAAATGTTCGAGCTGAACGAAGAAATCAACTGGAAACCAAAAGCAACAGGCGAAGGTCGTTTTGGGAACTGGTTGAAAAATGCCAACGACTGGAACTTATCACGTTCGCGTTACTGGGGAATTCCGTTGCCGATTTGGAGAACCGAAGATAAAACCGAAGAAATCATCATTGGTTCGGTAGAAGAGTTGGTTGCTGAAATAGAAAAAGCAATCTCAGCAGGCGTTCAGGCGACGAATCCATTTGCTGATTTAGTAGTAGGCGATATGTCTGAAACCAATTATGATACAATCGATTAGCATAAAAATGTGGTCGATAGCATTACATTGATTTCTCCGTCTGGAAAACCAATGAAACGCGAAGCCGATTTAATTGATGTTTGGTTTGATTCTGGCGCAATGCCTTATGCACAATGGCATTATCCGTTTAGCCAGACGGGAACACCCGATGTTGCAGATTTTATAGCTGAAGGCGTTGACCAAACAAGAGGTTGGTTTTATACTTTACACGCTATTGGTGTTCTCGTATTCGACAGAGTTACATACAAAAACGTCGTTTCAAACGGGTTGGTACTGGATAAAAACGGACAAAAAATGTCGAAGCGTTTAGGGAATGCCGTTGATCCTTTTGAAACCCTGACAGAACATGGAGCTGATGCTACACGTTGGTACATGATTTCAAACGCAAATCCTTGGGACAACCTGAAATTTGATTTGGACGGAATTACCGAAGTTCGCAGAAAATTCTTTGGAACGTTATACAATACATATTCATTCTTTGCTTTGTATGCCAATATCGACGGGTTTACATACAGTGAAGCCGAAGTTCCATTGGAAGATCGTCCGGAAATTGATCGTTGGATTTTATCGGAATTAAACTCGTTAATCAAAACAGTTGACGAAGCTTATGCAGATTACGAACCAACGAAAGCTACACGTGCAATTTCAGATTTTGTTCAGGAAAATCTATCAAACTGGTACGTGCGTTTATGCCGCCGCCGTTTCTGGAAAGGCGAGTATGCACAAGACAAAATCGCAGCATATCAAACGCTTTATACGTGTTTGGAAACGGTTGCAAAATTATCGGCACCAGTTGCACCATTCTTTATGGACAGGCTTTACAAAGATTTAACACAAGTAACTAGAAAAGAATCATTTGATTCTGTACATTTGGCCGATTTTCCTGTTTACGATGAAAAAGTTGTTAATAAGTTGTTGGAAAGTAAAATGGGAAAAGCACAAATCGTATCATCTTTAGTGTTATCATTGCGGAAGAAAGAGATGATTAAAGTGCGTCAGCCATTGCAAAAGGTAATGATTCCTGTTTTGGATGAAAATCAAAAAGCTGAAATTGAAGCTGTTGCTGATTTGATAAAAGCTGAGGTCAATGTAAAAGAAGTAGAGTTGTTAAGTGATGCTTCGGGAATTTTGGTCAAACAAATCAAGCCGAATTTCAAAGCATTAGGACCTCGTTTCGGAAAAGAAATGGGATTGGTTGCTAAGGCAATTCAAAGCTTTTCGCAAGAACAAATCAGCGAGATGGAAAAAAATAGTGAAATTTCATTGGAAATTTCGGGAAATAGTGTTAAATTAACACTCGAAGAAGTAGAAATATCTTCGCAAGACATTGAAGGATGGTTAGTAGCAAATGCCAACGGGATTACCGTAGCATTGGATATTACCATTACCGATGAACTGAGAAAAGAAGGAATTGCACGTGAATTGGTTAACAGAATTCAGAATATCCGGAAGGATTCCGGGTTTGAAGTTACAGATAAAATCAATGTGCAAATGCTTCGCAACGAAAGTATAGAACAAGCAGTAAATGCAAATTTAGAGTATATAAAAACAGAGACACTGACAGATTCATTAACCTTTGTTGATAAATTAGAAAACGGTATAGAAATTGAATTTGATGATTTAAAGACCAGAATAATTGTTGACAAATAAATTGTTTAGTTATGGAACAAGAGAATGTACAAGTAAGATATTCAGATGCTGATTTAGCAGAGTTTAAAGAGCTTATTCTGAAAAAAATAGAAAAAGCCCAAGCTGATCTGGAACTGATAAAAAGTGCTTATATGAACGATTTAAACAATGGAACCGATGATACATCGCCAACGTTTAAAGCGTTTGAAGAAGGAAGTGAAACACTTTCCAAAGAGGCAAACTCACAATTGGCAATCCGTATGGAAAAATTCATTCGAGATTTGAAGAACGCTTTAATCCGGATTGAAAGTAAAACTTACGGAGTGTGCCGTGTAACCGGAAAATTAATCGAAAAAGAACGGTTGAAGCTGGTTCCGCACGCAACCATGAGTATGGAAGCTAAATTACAGCAACGATAATTGATAAAACGCTCTTAATTAAGAGCGTTTTTTGTTTAAAATACGTTACATTTGTGCTCAAATTTGATAAAGAAGCACAGTATATGTCGTTTAATAAAGCGTTAATTTTAGCTCTTGTAGTCCTCATCATCGATCAGGTTTCAAAAATATACATCAAAACTCATTTTGCTCTTGACGATTTTATAAAAGTAGGAGGATGGGACTGGTTTCAGATTCGGTTTATAGAAAATGAAGGAATGGCGTGGGGTGTAAAATTGCCTGGAGATTACGGCAAATTGCTTCTTACCAGTTTCCGGATTATTGCCGTGGGCGGCATATTGTACTGGCTGTATGATTCGGTCAAAAAGAAAGGTTCCAATATTCTCATCGTTGCCATTGCATTGATTCTGGCAGGAGCCTTGGGCAATATTATCGATTCAGTTTTTTACGGGGTCATTTTTAACGACAGTCATCAGCAGGTAGCAACGCTCTTTAGTGATGAACCGTATGGCACGTGGTTTCACGGAAAAGTTGTCGATATGTTTTATTTTCCTATATGGGAAGGTTATTTGCCAGACTGGCTCCCTGTCTGGGGCGGCAATTTCTTCCGGTTTTTCAACGCTATTTTTAACGTAGCCGATGCATCTATTTCGGTTGGTGTAGGTTTGTTGATTCTTTTCAACAAAAGAGTGTTTAAATAATATTGAGAAATCAACAGTTTTTTCTATTTTTAAAGACAATAAAAAATAAATTTTATGGAAACAATTCAACTTGTTGCCCAGGCAACCAAACTGGAACAGGCTGCGTTTTACAAAAAAACTTATTTGAATCTGGCATTAGGCTTGGTTGCTTTTGTGATTTTAGAAAGTATTCTTCTGCGCATTGAACCATTAGTAGGTTTTATGCTGAGTATGACCCAGGGATATTTATGGCTGGTTTTGTTAGCAGGGTTTATGGGAATTACGTTTGTGGCTCAAAAAATGACCTATAACAACGTAGCAAAGTCCAAACAGTATTTAGGCTATTTTTTATACATTCTGGCACAAGCAATTATATTTGTACCTCTTTTATACATTGCCATTTTTTATACCGGAAGTATGGCATTACTTACACAAGCGGTGGTTATTACCGGAAGCTTGTTTTTAGGGCTTACTTTTATTGTCTTTAGTACCAAAGCCGATTTTTCGTTTTTACGTAGTATTTTAACCATCGGATTCTTTGTTGCTTTAGGAACCATTGCTGCCGGAATGATTTTCGGATTTGATTTAGGGTTGTGGTTTTCCATGGCAATGATTGCGCTGGCATCGGGATCTATTTTATACGAAACCCATCAGATCAAAAACAATTTTGCAACCAACCAATACGTTCCGGCGGCTTTATCGCTGTTTGCGTCACTGATGTTACTTTTTTGGTATGTATTGCGTTTGGTAATGAGCAGAAACTAATTTTTCTAAGACATAAAAAAATCCCGCAAGTGCGGGATTTTTTGTTTACAACCAAACTAATCTAATTAAACTTTCTTTTTCATAGATGTATTGACTAAATCAAATACTATGCCACAAAATACTTTAATCGTTGGTTTTCCGGTTTATTGTAAAATAAAAACCAAAAATACAGCAGGGATAAAGTAAATAACAATGGTTCTTGCTCCGTCATAGTCTTTAGCGAGGCGTTGTCCAAGCAGTAAAAGCAAAAGGGTAACACATGAAATAATACCGCTCCACAATGCGATTTCTTTGGATCCGTTTGTTAGAAGAATTCCTGTGGCTATTAAAGCTAAAGATCCGGCAAGAATTTCCAAAATCAGGATTAATCCAAGGGAAAAAGGAACTTTATCGGAAAGGAACGTATTGGCAAAATGAGATTTTAGCCAGCCTACATTTCCTTTCCAATCCGTTAGTTTATCGTATCCGGACTGTAAAAAAGTAATGGCTAAAAAGACTAAAATGATGATTTCAGTGATATAATTCATAGGTTAGATTTTTATGTAAAATTAAAATTTATTTCTTGATTATGATACAAAATCAAAAATCTTATCGGGTGTGATACAATAATCCAATTGCACATCGTGAGGTTCTGCATCACTAATTTCAGTTTCGGGATCAAAGAAAGACAAACCTATTTTAAGAACGTCAGGTTTGCAGTCAGCTAAAAATGAATCGTAAAAACCTTTGCCGTATCCTATTCGGTTTCCTTGCATATCGTATGCCAGCAGCGGGACAAAAACCACATCGATGATTTCGTTGTTTACAGGAATTCCGTTTTGAGGTTCGGGAATGTTCCATTCATTTTTCTTGATAATCACATTATCAGTCAGCAAAACGTTGGTCATTTTCCGGGTTTCAAAATCAGATCTTGAAACGATGATGTTTTTGTCTTTGCCACTTAAAATATGTAGAAGAACATCGGTCTGCACCTCTTTGTGTTCTTCAATACTTAAAAAAACGTGATAGTTTTCATGTTCCCAAATCGGAAGTTTCAACGTCTGATTGGCAATTTTCAGACTTAAATCTTCAATGGTTTCAAAACTCAAATCGTTTCTGAGTTTTTTGTATTTTTTGCGTAATTCGTTTTTAGTCATCTTCAAACATTTCAAATTCCGGAACTCTTTGTTATTTTATTATTGTAATAATTTCAGGTGTTAAACCATTGTGCATATCATATTTTAGTTCGCCATTTACCCAAATTTTAGTCGTAATCCTTGTATTGGACGTTTCGCTGATTTCTGAGATTATGGTATCACGTTCGGTTGCATTCCATTTTAACCCCTGTAATCTTATTATTGATAATGAAGTCTCTGTTTACTTGATTTAAAAGTCTGAAAGTATATAGATCACCACCTCCCGGGTAAATATAAAAATCATATTTATAATCTAAATTAGATTGATGAAACTCAATATAAGTCCCATCGTTTTTTAAATGTTCTATTCTGATTTCATCATTATCAAAATAATTGGCGGTGTTTGGATTTAACAAATCTTCATTGTTGCTGTTCAATATGTTAAAATCAGAACTTACATCCAGAATATGACAGCCACAAGAGTCATCGGTTGTGCAACCCATGAGCGATAAGATTGTTAATGGCAAAAACATCTTTTTCATAACTTAAGGTTTTTATATTTTTTGCCTAATTCGTTTTTAGTCATTTTTCAACTGTGTTGAAATGTGATAAACAGCATCGCCCTGAAAGACAATTGCCGCCTGATTCTGACAAATAATATAACCATCGTTCGGAGCCAAAACAGCTTCTTCGACCAAACCGTAAGGGTCGGTAATTTTTCCCAATTCATCTCCTTCTTTTACATAGGTTCCGTTGGTAACAAAATTGTGAAAAAGCCCGGAATATTGTGCTCTGACCCAGGAAGAATTGGTAATCCGAATCATGGGTTGAGACGGAAGTTCCGAACTAAACGCCTTTCCAAGCATATTCAGATTATCCAAAAAACGGATGGTGCCCTGCACGCCGGCTTCAATCACTTTTTCATCCATATCCAAAGCCTTTCCGCCTTCAAACAAAAGGTATTTTACCCCGGATTGATCGCACGCTTCGCGAAATGAACCGTTGATGTTGTCTGAATACAATAAAAAAGGAGCCGAAAAGGCATTGGCAAGAACCGCCAAATCTTCATTATTGGGTTCGATACGTATTTGAGGCACATTGAAGCGGCTGCGTCCGCCTGAATGAAAATCAATCACATAATCTACAAACGGAACAATGTCCTGCATGATGCGGTAGGCAAACCGGCTTGCTAATGAACCGTTTGCCGAACCCGGAAACACTCTGTTTAAATCGCGTCCATCGGGAAAATCACGTTCCTGGTTTACGAAACCGAATACATTGACCAAAGGAATACAAATGATGGTACCGCAAGCAGGATAATTAATTCCCTGACGAATAATTCTCCGGACAATCTCAATGCCGGTCAGTTCATCACCATGTAATCCTGCTGAAAGCAAAACGGTAGGACCGTCGTAAATAGACCGCGATACCACAATAGGAATATTCAATTCGGTCATCGTATGCAACCTGGCAATGTTGAGGTTGATGATTTTAGTTTCTCCGGGGATGATTTTTTTATCTAATAATATAAATTCGGTGTTAGAAATCTCCATAAAATCTCTTTACATACTGTTGAATAACGAAGATAATATAAAATCTTAGATTAACTTTGTAGAAAGGAAATGAAAAATGAGTGTGCATTCATCCATAGAGCTTCAGTTAAAAACTCTGCCCGAATCTCCGGGAGTTTACCAATACTTTGATAAAGAAAACAAAATTCTGTATGTGGGTAAGGCAAAAAATCTGAAAAAGAGGGTAAGTTCCTATTTCAACAAACAACACGATACGGCACGATTGAACGTTTTGGTAAAAAAAATTGCTGCCATAAAACATATTGTAGTCGAAACGGAAATGGACGCATTGTTGTTAGAAAACAGTCTGATTAAAAACCTGCAACCCCGGTACAACATTTTGCTGAAAGATGATAAAACGTATCCGTGGATCTGCATTAAAAACGAACGTTTTCCAAGAGTTTTTACAACGAGAAATGTCATAAAGGATGGTTCAGAGTACTTTGGGCCTTATACCAGCGGCAAAATTTTGCACGCATTGCTGAACCTCATCAAGGAACTGTATCCGTTAAGAACTTGTAATTATGATTTGTCGCCACAAAATATTCGTAACGAAAAATACAAAGTTTGTTTAGAATTTCACATCGGCAATTGTCTGGGACCGTGCGAAGGATTGGAAACAGAAGAGGAATATTTACAGAAAATACAGGCAATCCGAGCCATTCTTAAAGGTGATTTTAAAGAAAACCTGCGCGATTTCAAAACATTGATGATGAAATATGCCGAAGAAATGCGTTTTGAAGAAGCTCAAAGAGTCAAAGAGAAAATAGAGACTTTGGAGAATTTTCAAGCTAAATCTATGGTAGTCAATCCAAAAATTTCCAATGTAGATGTTTTTTCTATTGTTTCCGACGAAAGTAGTGCTTACGTCAATATGCTTCAAATTAAAAACGGTGCGATTATCCGTTCGCATACATTGGAACTCAAAAAGAAATTGGACGAAACCGATGAAGAACTGCTTACACTTGCCATTGTAGAGCTTAGAGAACGATTCAAACTTTATTCCAGAGAAATCATTGTTCCTTTTACTGTTGAGTTGGGAGAAAATTTTAAAATTACCATTCCAAAATCAGGCGATAAAAAACAGCTTTTGGATTTGTCGGAACGCAATGCACGATATTACAGAATGGATCAGTTGAAACAAATGAAAATTGTGGATCCCGATCGACACGCCAACCGCATTATGGCACAAATGAAGTCCGATCTACGCTTGAGTAAAGAACCGCGCCACATAGAGTGTTTTGATAATTCAAACATACAAGGAACCAATCCTGTGGCAGCTTGTGTGGTTTTTAAAGACGGAAGACCGAGCAAGAAAGATTATCGTCATTTCAACATCAAAACAGTTGAAGGACCTAATGATTTTGCTTCAATGGAAGAAGTTGTTTTTCGTAGATACAGAAGGCTGCTGGACGAAGGAGAGTCACTGCCCGATTTGATCATTATCGATGGTGGAAAAGGACAATTGAGTGCAGCTTTGAAAAGTCTGGAAGTTTTGGGATTACGTGGAAAAATAGCGATTATTGGCATTGCTAAACGATTAGAAGAATTGTTTTATCCGGGCGATTCGGTTCCGTTATATTTAGATAAAAAATCTGAAACCCTGAAAGTGATTCAGCATTTACGAAACGAAGCGCATCGCTTTGGAATTACGTTTCACAGAAACCAGAGAAGTAAAAATGCGATACAATCTTCACTGACCAAAATTCCGGGTATTGGAGAAAAAACAATGGAAAAATTGATGAAAGAATTCAAATCAATCAAAAGAATGAAAGAAACTCCTTATGAGGCAATCGAAAAAGCCATCGGGAAAAGTAAAGCGCAAAAAGTATTGGAGTTTTTTAATAACTCTGAAAAATAAATTATAAAAGGTTAATTTAGGTTTAATCCAAAACCAAGTCCGAACCAAGTTTTTTGTTCATAAATCCAGATACTCCTGTTTTTATAAACCCAAACGTTCCGTAGGGACGGGCTGTTCATAGAAAAAATAAATTATTCGTAAATAAAAGCTCCTTTAGGAGCGACCTGTAAAATAAACTATGGATTGAAAGTCCGATTTAAATTAGCCACGAATTATTTTGTAAAAATTCGTGGCTTTTGTGGCTTAAACTTTTTAGAAACTGAGTTTGATTAATAGCATCGGGCTTTAGCCCGATAAAAGAAATAAAGTATAAAAAAGGCTTTAGCCTAAAAAAATGGTTAGGCTAAAGCCCATTCCAATGGATAAAAATAATCGAACTCAGGTTATTAGGAAAAATAAAATGTCTATCTGGAACTCTGTACCAAAATATATTTAGTACGACTTATGGTATGATAAGACGTCGCTTCGAGTAGCGTAACGCAGTGAAGCCTTTCGGCAAGCTCAAGACAGGCTATCGAGAAGTTGTTAATTATAAGTTCTCGACAGGCTCAAGGGTTGATATATTCTCTTTGGTACAAGCTTTCCGATAATTATTAAAATTAATTAAGCAAACCTTGACATAACCCTGCCTAATTGATTAGAAAAAGTGTGTTTCAGCATATTGTAATCCACCACATCAGTCAATAAATCGCGTGCTTTGTCAGGGTTTTCGTCAATTTGTTTTCTTAAATCTTC
>DATGMY010000099.1:0-2604 GCA_035307005.1 Flavobacterium sp.
ACTGATTATCAGGCTATTAAACTAATTTTTTAATCGTTATTTTATTGATTTTTAGAGGTTTAGGTGTTTTTTTATGTTAAAAAACCAACCCTTGATTCGCATTATTAAATGACAATGAACTATATGATGAAGATAGAGTAAAACATTTAGATACTATTTCTTATGATATACAATCATTATTTATTCAACATTTCGCTTATTTGTTTTATTTAAATGACCACTATTTTATGTCAAGTGATTACCATGATTATTTAGATTTAGGTTTAGAACCTGAAAAGGACTCACAATATTGGGTTGCACCATTCATAAAAAAAGTATTTGATGAAATCATTCAACACAAACGACCTGATATAGCCAAGGAAATAATTAACAATACAAATATGCAAATCGAATAATCAAATCAGTTTTTTAGTCTAAAATGGATTATGGTAAATATAATTTACACTCGACAGAATACTAAAGCTTTAAAATTGTCTAAATGTTGACTAAAACACAAATAAAAAACCCTAACTTATTAAAAGTCAGGTCTAAAAGTGCGGGTGATAGGACTCGAACCTACACACCTTGCGGCACCAGATCCTAAGTCTGGCGTGTCTACCAATTTCACCACACCCGCGGTTTGGTTAAGAACTTGTTGCTCTTGTAAGACGAGTGCAAATATACAAACGGTTTTTTATTATACAACAAAAAAATATTATTTTTTTATCGTTATATTTGTTCAGACAAAATAGAAATATTCAAATCAAATAATGGAAATTATAAGAAATTACGTTCAGAAAAACAAGGAACGCTTTATTAATGAGCTTGTTGACTTATTAAAAATCCCTTCGGTCAGCGCAGACAGTGCCTACTCTCAGGATGTTTTAAACACCGCCGACAAAGTAAAAGAATTTTTAGAAAAAGCAGGATGCGATACCGTTGAAATTTGTGAAACTCCCGGCTATCCCATCGTTTATGGAGAGAAAATCGTGGATGAAAACTTACCGGTAGTATTGGTTTACGGGCACTATGATGTGCAGCCTGCCGATCCTGTCGAACTTTGGGATTCTCCGCCTTTTGAACCGGTCATCAAGAAAACGGAAATTCACCCCGAAGGTGCTATTTTTGCACGCGGAGCTTGTGATGATAAAGGACAAGTGTTTATGCACATTAAAGCTTTAGAATTAATGATGCAGACAAATACTTTACCTTGCAATGTGAAATTTATGATTGAAGGCGAAGAAGAAGTGGGTTCGGCATCTTTAGCGTGGTTTGTAGAAAGAAACCAGGGAAAACTAAAAAACGACGTAATTCTTATTTCGGATACAGGAATGATTTCAAACACGCAGCCCTCAATCACTACAGGACTTCGTGGTTTGAGCTATGTGGAAGTGGAAGTTACAGGTCCTAACCGAGATTTACATTCAGGTTTATATGGTGGGGCAGTGGCAAATCCGATTAATGTTCTCACAAAAATGATTTCTTCGCTACACGATGAAAACAACCATATTACTATTCCCGGATTTTATGACAAAGTAGAAGAATTGTCTCGGGAAGAACGCGACGAAATGGCAAAAAGACCCTTTTCTTTAGACGATTACAAAAAAGCATTGGACATTAAAAATATTCAGGGCGAAGCAGGTTATACGACCAACGAACGCAATTCAATTCGTCCTACATTAGATGTAAACGGAATCTGGGGTGGCTATACCGGAGAAGGTGCTAAAACAGTGATTCCTTCCAAAGCATTTGCAAAGATTTCGATGCGTTTGGTTCCCAATCAGGACTGGGAAGAAATTACCGATTTGTTTACCAAACATTTTGAAAGCATTGCTCCTGACTCTGTAAAAGTTGTTGTAAAACCACATCACGGAGGTCAGGGATACGTAACGCCTATTGATTCTATCGGGTATCAGGCAGCTTCAAAAGCTTATACAGACACATTTGGCGTAACACCAATTCCTGTTCGTTCTGGCGGAAGTATTCCTATCGTGGCATTGTTTGAGAAAGAGCTGAAATCAAAAACCATTATGATGGGATTTGGTTTGGATTCAGATGCTATTCACTCTCCGAATGAACATTTTGGAGTGTTTAATTATCTGAAAGGTATCGAAACTATTCCGTTGTTTTTTAAATATTTTACAGAATTGTCTAAATAGTTTTTTGATTCATTGGTCTCATTCGTTAGTTGAAACTATGTACTTTAAGTGTAAGACTTTCAGTTTCTAAAAATTTTACTACGGATTAAAGGATTTTTAGGATTATAAAAAATCTGAGTAAATCCTTTAATCCGTGGTTTTTTTTTCAATCAGACTTTCAGTCCATAGTGGTTTAGTTAAAAACAGATTAACCCGTAGAGCATCTGTGGTAAAAAAATACTTGAATTTTAATTGTTTATGTTTAAATGAATAATGCATTATAGGTTAGATTACTGAAATTATAATTGATACAAGTCACTTCATTGAAGTGGCTTTTTTATTTATAAAAAAATTAACACACATTTAGTTCGGTAGCTACCGAACTAAATGTAGCTTTGTAGGAAAATTTTATAAATGCAAAACATTTTAAAGCACGAATTATTCAAAGAAGTATGTACACATTATGAGACATATTATAAGCTCCAGC
>DATGMY010000100.1:0-2157 GCA_035307005.1 Flavobacterium sp.
GGCAATTGTCGCTCTAATTTATATTTTCGATTTAGGTTATTTGGTTCGTGCCGTTCGGGTAACTTATCTGACCGGACACAAAACCGCTTTTCTGGAAGATTACACCTATTTTGACAATCGTGAAATCAAAGCCGGAACTGCTCAACCTTGGAATCTCTCCAACGATTATAACAAAGTAAAAGCTACCGAAAAGCTGGAACAAACGCATAACGAGTTGCAAACCACTTCGTTTTTAATCATCAAAAGCGACAGTATCTGGCACGAAAGTTATTTTGATATTGGCGCAACAGACAGCAAGACCAATTCGTTTTCTGTGGCAAAAAGTATCGTGACTTCGGCTTTAGGCAAAGCAATTGATTTGGGAATGATTCCAGGTTTAGATTCCAAAGTCATTGATTATTTACCCGAATTAAAAGGTGAATTTGCCAGCGAATTAACGGTTGGCGATCTGGCAAGTATGGCATCCGGTCAAAAATGGGACGAATATTATTACGGACCTACTTCGGTTACCACACAAGCCTATTTCAAAAAAGATTTACGCAAATTAATGTTGAGCCTCCCGATAGAACAAAAACCGGGACAGGAATTTGTCTATCAAAGTGGCGACACCCAACTGCTGGCAATGGTTTTGGAAAAAGCAACCAAAATGCCGTTGGCTGATTTTGTTTCCAAATATTTTTGGCAACCAATGGGAATGGAACACGACGCACTTTGGCAGATTGACCACAAAAACAACGGCATCGAAAAAGCCTATTGCTGCATTGCAAGCAACGCTCGAGATTTTGCTAAATTTGGGAAACTCTATCTGCAAAACGGAAGATGGAACGAACAGCAGATTCTGCCTGTCAGTTTCGTTTTTAAATCGATCAATCCGCGTTTTAAAGAAAGTCCGCAATACGGTTACGGTTGGTGGCTTTCGGATTATAAAGACAAACAAATTTATTATATGCGCGGACATTTGGGTCAGTTTGTAATTGTAATACCGGAAGACGAACTCATCATTGTGCGCTTGGGGCATATCAAAGGATTGCAAACCGAAACCGATCCGCACAGCAACGATTTGTATGTTTACATTGACGAAACTTACCGAATGCTAAACCAACAATTATGATTGACAAAATCGTTTTACCAAATATTTTGTTTCTGGATATCGAAACCGTTCCGCAGAGCGAGTTTTTCTCAGATTTGCCCGAAGAAACACAACATTTATTTGCCGATAAAACCCAATATCAGCGCAAAGAGGATATTACGGCAGAAGAATTTTACGAGCGTGCGGGTATTTGGGCGGAATTTGGAAAAATCATTTGTATTTCAGTAGGATATTTTACTATAAAAAATGCGGAACGACAGTTCAGAACCAAATCGATTGTTGGCAATGAAAAAGAATTGCTGCTGGAATTTAACCAATTGATAGACAAACATTTTTCCAATCCGGCATTTGTATTTTGCGGACATAATATCAAAGAATTCGATATTCCTTATTTGTGCAGAAGAATGCTGATCAATGGAATCCCAATCCCGGAGAAGTTACAATTATTTGGAAGGAAACCTTGGGAAATTCCGCATTTAGACACGTTGGAACTATGGAAATTTGGCGATTACAAACATTATACTTCACTAAAATTACTGACGCACGTTCTGGGGATTCCATCACCTAAAGAAGATATTGATGGTAGCGAAGTCCGCAATGTGTATTACAATGAAAAGAATTTAGAACGCATTATGAAATATTGCGAACGCGATGTGGTTGCCGTAGCACAGGTTTTCCTGCGTTTAAGAAATGAAAATCTTTTGAGTGAAGAAGAAATTGTTTCGGTTTAATATTGTTGTTCGATTGTTATTTAGCTAATAATTAATGGTATATATTTAAACACATCTTTCCGGTAATGCTCCGGAGGAGCCTCCTGTTCATAGAAATAGATGCATTCATAAAGCATTAGCTCCGTTAGGAGCGGTCTGTTCTTTTTACAGGTCGCTCCTAACGGAGCTTTTATTTACGAATAATTTATTTTTTCTATGAACAGCCTGTCTCTACGGGACATTTGAGTTTATAAAAACAGGCATAGCTAAAAGTTTTGTGTTGTTCTAAATATTCATTACACATATAGCACAATGCTGAAATTTATAACAATAACCTGAAAGGGTCATAATATAATA
>DATGMY010000101.1:0-12911 GCA_035307005.1 Flavobacterium sp.
GACCAACAAAGTCTGAACTTTGAAAAAACAGTTGATTTACAACCACAATTGATTGTTGGTTTAAGTATGGATAGTGAAACTTCTAAATTCAATCAGTTTGAAAAAGCAGGAATACCTGTTTTATACAATGCCGATTGGGTAGAAACCACGCCTTTGGGAAAAGCAGAATGGATCAAATTTTTCGGGGTTTTATTTGACCAACAGGAAGAAGCCAACGAATATTTCCAAAAAATTGTAACCGAATATAACAACGCTAAAAAATTGGTATCGGAAGTAAAAGAAAAACCGACGGTTTTGAGTGGTTCCATTTTTCAGGATGTGTGGTACGCACCGCAAGGCGAAAGTTGGATGGCAGTTTTTATCAGGGATGCTCAAGGCGATTATGTATGGAAAGATACTAAAGGTACAGGAAGTTTATCGTTGTCGCTGGAAGCTGTTTTAGAGAAAGGAATGGAAGCTGATGTATGGATTGGTCCCGGGCAGTTTTCTTCCTATGTCGGAATGGGAGCAGGCAATAAGCATTACGAAAAATTCAAAGCCTTTCAGCAAAAAAGGATTTATTCCTATTCGATGAAAAAGGGCGAAACCGGCGGATTGATTTTTTATGAAGATGCTCCCAACCGTCCTGATTTGGTTTTGAAAGATTTGATTTTCATTTTGCATCCGGATGTTTTGCCTGATTATGAGCCTGTTTTTATTGAAGCAATACATTAAATGTCCGTCAAATATTCAAAATATCATCTGATTTTATTGCTGCTGCTGCTGGTAGCCGCTTTTCTGAATTTAATGGCAGGTTCGGTGCAGATTCCTATAAAAGCTGTTTGGGAAATATTGACCGATAATTTTTCAGGAAAACCCAGTTGGGAATACATCGTATTGGAATACCGTCTGCCCAAGTTGGTCATTGCTTGTTTTGTGGGAATGTCGCTTTCGGTTGCGGGTATGATGATGCAGACGCTTTTTCAAAATCCTATGGCAGAACCTTATGTGTTGGGAGTAAGTTCAGGTGCCAGTTTGGGTGTTGCAATCTGCATATTGGGCGGTAGTTTGTTGCCACTTTCTTTACAAAATCTCTTGACGAGTCAAACGGCTCTTGTGGTATCGGCATTGGCGGGAAGTGTTTTGGTAATGCTGATTGTTTTAGCCATTTCACAACGCATCCGCCAATCGGCTACTTTGCTGATTGTAGGTTTGATGTTCAGTAGTTTTACCGGTGCTTTTGTAAGTGTGTTGGCATACCTTTCAACAGCCGAGGAATTAAAAAAATTCACTTTCTGGAATTTAGGCAGTTTAGGAAATATCACGTGGAATCAAATCGTGTTTATTGTTCCTGTTTTGATTTTTGGGTTGGTATTATCGTTTAGTATCAACAAACCTCTGAACAGTTTACTGTTGGGAGAAACCTACGCAAAAACTTTAGGAGTTAATATTCGGAAAACGAAGTTTTTAATCATTTTTGCAACGTGCATTCTTGTTGCGGTTTGTACGGCATTTGCAGGGCCTGTTGCTTTTGTGGGATTGGCAATACCGCATATTACACGTATTGTTTATAAAACAACCAATCATTTTGTGTTGTTTACAGGCAATATATTGACCGGTGCATTGATTCTCGTTATTTGCGACATCATCTGCCAGTTGCCGGGCGAACAGTTTGTCTTGCCTATCAACGCTGTGACCTCTATTTTGGGAGCACCTCTGGTTATTTATCTGATGTTGAAACAAAACAGATGATCTGAAATTTTAAAAAACGACCGCATTTCTTTCGTGAATTTGCGGTCATTTTTCTATTACTCGGGTAACAACTTGTCTAAAAGTTGCTTGAAATTTCCTTCAGAAGGAAAAGGAAACGAGCTGTTTAATATTTTTCCTTCAGGATCAATAACGATGAAACGAGGAATGCTTTCTATTCGATAAAACTGATTTAATTCCTGGATATTTTTAGCATAAAGCTGTATTACGTGCTTGTCGTTGAGCTTTACTTTTTTGCGCCAATCGTTTTCCCGTTCATCAATGCTTAGAGAGATAAAAACCACATCGCTGCGTTTGTTGTATTCCATTGCGTGTTTTTCAAAATCCACCGCCTGAGCCAAGCACGGAGCACACCAACTTGCCCAAAAATCGAGAATCACGTATTTACCTTCGTAATCATTTAATGTTCTAAGTTCATTTTCCGGAGTGATGGCTTTAAAAGAAAATGCCTGATTTCCAATGTTGAGATTTCTCAAATCTTGCAACATTTTTGTAAAATAAGCCTTGGTACGTTTTGTCTGGATCATTGGCAAATAATTGACTTCATAAAAATCCAATTCTTCCTTGCTTGCTTTTGGACTTTCTTCATTAAGAATAACTTTTGCAAACTGACTGCGTAGTTCGGAACTGGTCATTGAAGAAATTGCCCGGAATAATTTTGAATCCCGGTTATCATCCAAAGTGTCATTTTGAACGAATGTATGAATCATATATCTATAATAGTTTGGACGCTCGGCTCTTGCCAAATGTTCGTCATCGGTATTTAATTCAATGTCTAAAATATCTTCGATAGTTTGGTCTTTATATTCAAAATCTGAAGAGGAACGCAACACACGTTCTTTGTACTGATCCCACAGAAGTGCATATTTAAAGGCGTTTTCTTTTTTTACGATTTCTGCATAATCATTGCGGATAATATAATTATCTGCCGTGTGGAAAGAACGAATAATCCGTTGGTCTTTTTTATAATCATCTTTTAGGATTTTCATAAAATATTTAGCATCCGACGGATTGGAACGATTGACATAATATTCTGAAAGACGATAATTTTCTGATAAACTAAATGCCAGATTGTTTTCTGCTAATCGGGTTCCGAGAATTTTAAAAGATTGATTTTTAGATGCATCTCTAAATTGAACTTCCACAATGTCGTTTTCGGAAAAAAGAACCCTTTCCTGATGATTTCCGGTATGATCTGTCCACGCCAAACGATATGTTTTTAACGGGATTTTTTCTTTAATCGGATGATGAAACGCTTTATTAGCTACTTTAATGATTTGCAAAGTATCATTAATCATTCCGTCTAATAAATAAATTTCTTTGATGTCCATATTTTCAGGAATATTTCCTTTAATGACAGTCTGATTGCCCGGTAACATTTTATTGGGTTGAAGAATCCAAACAAACGTTAATCCAAGTATCAAGATTGGAAAAACCTGACGAAAAACGACTTTAGAACGATTGGTAACATACCATTTTTTGTTTTTATAGATATACCAAAAATTTGTAATCCAAAGAATTACGAACATTCCTACAATGCTCAAATATTCGTTAAATGTGAGCCATTTACCTAAATCACTGGGGTTGTCAACGATTTTTCCGAGTAAAAAAGTAGGGTGCCATTTTGGAAGCAGATTCAGCGCTGAGAGGATAGGAGCGGAGAGAAGTGCGCCAATTCCCACAATAACTGAAAGAAAGGTATTGGAAAATCTCACAGAAAAAGCATATATTAACGCAAGTAATAAGCCGGTACACAAAGTAATTTTTACAATTTGCTGAACAAGAAAAAACCAGTGAATCTTTACGATAAAAAACTCATTTCCGGGTTTTAATATATAATCAATGCCTAAGTTTAGCAAGAAACCTGCAAAAAAGAACAAAATGCTGTAAAAACAGATTTGATAAGCCTTTAGAAATTTAGCATTGAACAAATAAGTTCTTTTTATTGGTTGTGTTTCCATCAATTGCCATGTATTGTTTCGGTGTTCCAACTGAGCAATTCTGGAAGCTGTGACTATGATAATAATCGGATAAAACACATAGATAAACCCTTTGATCAGTTGGTCATAAATCTGATAAAAAGGATAAACAGGAGCTGTCGGCGGAGCTTCCGTTTCAAAGAAACTAAAGATACTCATCCCAATTCCGATAAGAGGCATTATTAGTGCCAGAATATAGGCGGTTCTAGGAATTCCTGAATATTTTAATTTAAGACTTTCGGCTTGAAAAGTATAGATAAACTGCTTCATATAGGTTTTACTTGGTGGGTTAATTCCATAAACCATTCTTCCAATCCACCTGTTTGTTGTAGTTGATAAATGGAAATATTGTTTTCAGTTAAAAATTTTACCAGCAATGGTATTTCTTCAATAGATGATAACCCAATACGTAATTGTGTATCACTTATTTGCGTTGTTTCAGGATATAGTTTTCTGATAAAGTCAAAATGATCGTTTACATTTTTTAATTGAATGGTTACGGTACTCTGTGAATTCAATGCACGTAATTCACTCATTGTTCCTTCAAACTGCAGTCGTCCCTGATGTAAAATTCCCACGTGTGTACACAACTTTTCTGCTTCCGCCAAAATATGGCTCGAAATAAAAATAGTGATGCCTTTTTCTTTGTTGAGTTTTTGCAATAACAACCGCATTTCTATGATTCCCTGTGGATCGAGTCCATTTACAGGCTCGTCTAAAATCAAGAGTTTTGGGTCATTGATCAGCGTCATTGCAATGCTTAAACGCTGTTTCATTCCCAAAGAATATTTTTTTACTTTAATATTTTTTGCGTGTTCCAAACCAACCAATTGAAGTAATCCATCAAAATCGACCGATTGTTTTTGTTGCAATTTGGTAATGTAATGCAGATGCTGCATTCCCGTTAAATGCAAATAAAGTGTAGGTGTTTCAATAATGCAGCCTAAATGACTGAACACGTCCGGAATTTGTTGTGTAAGGGGCTTTCTAAACAGTAAAATCTGACCGGGATGCTGTTCTGCCAAAAGACCGGTAATTAGGCGTATGGTAGTTGATTTTCCGGCACCATTGGGACCTAAAAAGCCATAAATACTTCCTTCGGGTACGTGCAATGACACTTTGTCAAGTAAATCTTTTCCTTTTTGGAATCGAAAACTTAACTCTTGCGTTTCAATAATCATATTCTTTCATTATAATGAGACTTTCAAATATAATGAAATTACTAAAAAAATGATCTTATATATATTAGAAAAAGCAGATTCTTATGAATCTACTTTTTTTTATAATTTCTATTTCTCTTCCCTTAAAACAAAAACAGGAACATACGAATGGTACGCTAATTTTTTGCTCAAACTGGAACTGAATAGTTTTTCAAAGAAATTCATTTGTCGTTTTATGATACACATTACATCAACATTGTATTCGTCGATGAAGAAAAATACACTTTGTTCCAAATCCCTGTTCAGTACCGTGTGGAAAGTAACTCCGAGTGGAGCAAACTCTGCAACCCAACTGTTGAGTGTATCTTCATAATCACTTTTTTCATCTCTCAAAATGTGAAGACATTTGAATTTCGCTCCTAATTTTCCGGCGATTTTTGCAATGGTGTAAATGCCTTTTTTATCGGAATCTTTCAGCATTGTGGCAAAACCAATTGTTCTTATTTCAGAACGATAGAATTTTGCTTCGTTGGGAATACAAAGAATCGGAATATTAATATTGTTCATAATATTAACCGTATTGGAGCCTAAAAGTTTTTTCTCAAACGAACTGGCACCACTGGTTCCCATTACCATAAAATCAATATCTTCGTTGCTGATGATTTTCTTGATGATGCTTAATAAAAGACCTTCTTCAAAGATAAAAGTCAGTTTCACGTTAGAAAGACCTTGTTCTTCGGCTATTTTTCGCATCGAAGGAACTTCTTCTTTAAAACGGTCAAAATGATTCAACTCAATGGAATTATAAACCTCCTGAACCATTTCGGGCTGACCGGTGCTGGTGGTAGATAAAACAGGCATTTCATAACAATTCAGAACAAAAATTTCAGCATCAGTAGCCTGTGCCAGATTCAGGGCATAAACAAACGCATTGGTAGCGGTTTCAGAAAAATCGGTAGGGAAAAGTATTTTACTCATGGCTCTTTAAATTTGCTACTAAATGTACAAAAAATATTATTTATAACGAATAATATAGATAAGTTTTGTCAAAAATTATTTCATCTTAAAGGTGACTTTTTCTATTTGTTCGGATAAGTTGCTCATCCAGATCAGCTGATCAATAATTAATTGTGATTCTTCTAACTTCTGAATTCTTTGTTCTTCATTCAAATCCATCAGATCCACTTCCTGACGGCGAATAGCTTTTAGTTTAGTAATACTTACTTTAAAATCATCTTCAAGTACAGGATTAAATTCCACGTCGAAATTGAGGTTTTGTAATGATTTGTTCAGATTGTTGTTAATGTAATCCATCACTAATTTAAAAGCATTGGACGCTTCGGTAGTTTTATGAAACTGTACATAAGTTCCTATACTGGCAGCCGACGATACCAACGTTTGATTTAAAACCGCCAGTTCATACAGTTCTGCCCGATGCAATTGTTTGCGTTTGGGTTCCTGAATCATTCTTTGAAAACTTGTCATTAAATTTCCCACCTCGATAAAAGCGTTTTTGCGTGCTAGCTTATAAGACGTGGTAGGATCGCCTTTCCGGATATAATAGTGTTTTACTTCGGAAAGATAATCCCTGATCGCTTTTAGCGAACTTTCTGAATGTTTGTTGACCGAATGCAGCTCCCATGTTGGCCAGATAAACATGGTTGCCAAAAAAGCCAGTAAAGCTCCCACACCTGTATCCAGAATGCGGTAAACCAGTTGTGATTCGGCTGTTCCGTTCAGAATGCCGTAAATCATAATAACATAATAAGTAGTGAAAGTTACGCCGAGTTTGTAATCAGAATTGGACAACCAATAACTCAATAACATTGACACTATTGTCAGGATGCTTAAAATAACATTGTTGTCGGTAATAATCAAAGTCAAAATTCCCAGAATACCTCCGATTATGGTTCCGATGATCCGGTGTTTGGTTCGTTGTTTTGTCAATCCATATCCCGGACGCATAATAACCACTATAGTCAGCAAAATCCAGTATTCGTTTTCAAAATCAAAAATTTTTCCAATCAAGTATCCCACAAACATTGCCAAAGTAATCCGTAATGAATACCGGAAAATAGCCGATTGAAAATTAAGATGTTCAGCAATGGTCTTCAAGCGGTAATGTTCAGGCGTGAAAAACTTTTCCAGATCGCGGTATTTTCCCCGCAGTTCGTCTGCATTGACACGTTCTTTATAAATCCGTTCCAGACCTTTGATTTTTTCCACCTGTTTGTTGGCATAAAACAGTAAGTTATTGGTGTAAACCACCCGTTCGTCATAAGAAGAAACATGTTGTGATGCCACATAAGCATCCACGCTTTGTTTCAAATGTTTCAATTCATTGGTCAAACTGTAAGACGAATGGTATTTTTTATTGGTTTTAATAGCGGCAGCAAGCTTTTTCAATGTATTAGAAAAGTTTGTCGCAAGCAACTGGTATTCTTTCAGTGCCGTTTCATCGTGTTTGAAAAATTCAAAAAACTCTTCGTGATTGAAGACATTTGCCATTGCTACTTCCAGAATTTCCACTAAAGAAGTCAGTGCCACCAAAAGTTTTCTATTGTTGTTTGAATTGATGGTTCGTGCTTTGTTGTAAACCAGATACTCTCGGATATTTTCATGAAGTTCATTGATTCGAACTTGTTTCTCCAACAATTGATGATTGATTTTTTTCCGGTCGGCAGCTTTATCCCAAAGTTGCGAACGCAGCTTTAGATAATCCGCAGTAATATCAATGCATTCGGCCACTTCCAGATTGATATATCGTGTAGGTTTGATCAAATAAAAAAGTACAGAGACCGAAGTGTATATCAAACCGCCAGCCAGAAGATAGAAACAGTTCAACAATAAATTTTCGGGTTGGTCGTGATGGATAAATGATAAACTTATGGTTAAAAGCAAAGTAAAGGACAACAGGTTTGCACGGTGACCATACAGTGAAATAAAAGCCGAAAAAAAGATCAGCAAGCAAAACAAAACGGAAAAAACCGGAAAGTATCCGTAGGTAAAAGTTAAAATAAACGAAATAGCCGGAATGAGAAACGAAACCATCAAAAGTCCGATGATTTTATGCTTGAAATTACTCGAAATATCAATCGGTGCACACAGCATCGCACCTAATGTTACCGTAAATGCGGCGGCAAAATCGCTGAGATTGTAAAAAAACAAAAACGACAACATTGCCGTAAAGGTAATCTTTAATGCAGTATAAAACTGATTATCACCAAATTTCAGAATTATTTTATCAAGCATTTTTCACTGTTTTTTGCAATAAATCCATAGCACAAATTACGATTAAATATACATATAATTAGCGACTAATTTTGCAGGTTTTTGTAACTTTGTAGATATTTTTTTAAACAAGTAGCAATGATTTTACCTATTGTAGGATACGGAGATCCTGTTTTACGCAAACAATGTGAGGAAATCGCTCCAGATTATCCGCAATTAAAAGAACTTATAAACAATATGTTTGATACTATGTCACATGCTTATGGCGTGGGGCTGGCAGCACCACAGGTAGGAGTGGCTGTTCGTTTGTTTGTGATTGATACGGAACCTTTTAGCGAAGATGAAGATTTGCCGGAAGAAGAGCGCAGGTTTTTATCAACTTTCAAAAAAGCGTTTATCAATGCACGCATTCTGGAAGAAGAAGGAAAAGAATGGGCGTTTAACGAAGGTTGTTTAAGTATCCCCGGTGTCAGAGAAGATGTGTACCGCAGACCCAATATTACCATCGAATATTACGACGAAAATTTTGAAAAACATGTTGAAAAGTATTCAGGTTATGCCGCACGTGTCATTCAGCACGAATACGACCACATCGAGGGTATATTGTTTACCGATAAAATTTCGAGCCTTAAGAAGAAATTGAATACAAAACGTCTTCAGAATATTATGGAGGGAAAAGTATTTCCTGATTATAAAATGAAATTTATCAATAAAAAAGGAAGATAATTTTGGATATTAAATTCAATTTATGATATTTGTGCCCTCTTAAAAAAACTAAAAAATGAGCGTAGAGAAAGTTTTAGCGATATCTGGCAAACCAGGATTATACGAATTGAAAATCCAGACAAGATCAGGATTTGTTGCAGAATCATTGATCGACGGTAAAAGATTAACGGTTGGATTGCGCAGCAATGTAAGTTTATTATCAGAAATTTCTATTTATACAGAAACAAGCGAAGTAAAACTATTTGAAGTTTTTGCAAAAATCGCAAAAAAGGAAAATGATGGTCCGGCATTGGATCACAAAGTAGGAAATAATGAGTTGTTATCCTATTTCGAAGAAGTTATTCCTGATTTTGACCGTGATCGCGTATATGTTTCAGACATTAAAAAAGTATTGAGCTGGTACAATATTCTGCAAAAAGCAAACTACATAACTGCCTTAAATGCTCCGGCAGTTACTACTACCGGAACGGTAACTTTGGGCAATACTTCTATAGAAGAACCTGTTGAAGCAGAAAACGCACCAGAAGAACAACCAAAACCAAAACGGGGTAGAAAGAAAAAAACAGAAAACGAAGAATAAACCTTAATCCAGCCTTGTGCTGGATTTTTTTATCATATATTATGAATAACAGAGCTCAGCAGTTACAAGCCTTTGAACGTCTATTAGATATTATGGATGAATTAAGGGAAAAATGTCCGTGGGACAAAAAACAGACCTTTCAATCTTTAAAACATCTTACAATTGAAGAGGTTTACGAATTAAACGATGCGATTTCTGAAAATAATCCAGAAGAAATAAAAAAAGAACTGGGCGATTTATTGTTGCACATTGTTTTTTATGCAAAAATTGGAAGTGAAGACCACTCCTTTGATATTGAAGATGTCTGTAACGGAATTTGTGAAAAACTGATTGTTCGCCATCCGCATATTTATGGAGATGTTGAGGTCGAAGACGAGCAGGCTGTTAAAGAAAACTGGGAAAAAATCAAGCTGAAAGAAGGTAATAAATCTGTTTTAAGCGGTGTTCCCAAAAGCCTTCCGGCAGTGATTAAAGCCTTCCGGATACAAGATAAGGTAAAAGGTGTTGGTTTTGACTGGGACGATAAAAAAGACGTGTGGAACAAAGTAGAGGAGGAGTTGGCAGAGTTTAAAGCCGAAGTAGCTGCCAACAATCAGGAAAAGCAGGAACAGGAATTTGGCGATGTTTTGTTTGCACTGATCAATTATGCCCGTTTTTGCGACATCAACCCCGAAGAAGCGCTTAATAAAACCAACAATAAATTTATCCGCCGATTTACAAAAATGGAAGAATTAATTAAAAAAGACCATAAAATATTAGGCAATCTTTCGTTGAGTGAATTGGATGTTTATTGGAATAGTGTTAAAAAAGATGAAGCTGTCTGATAGTTTCTTATATTTATAAGAAAAAAGCTATGAAGAATTTTTTAAGAGCCTTATTGGCAGGCTGGGGTGCAAAAAAAGCAGGTTGCGGTTGTTTTGGAACAGTAATACTTTTTGTTGTTTTGTATTGGTTGCTGGGATATGTGTTTTAAAAGTTCCTGAAAACAGAAAAATTATTCTGAACGCCTGATAGTTTGTGAGTGGTAGTCATCTATTATTGTTATGCGTTAAAGACTGGTTTACTTTGAGCACATTAAGAATGTTTTGATTTTATCGATGGATTATGGGATCGAAACATGTACTGAAAGGTCAGGGTATAAACTGTTTAAAGTAAAAAGACTGAAGAAATTTGCAACTTTTTAAACTTAAACTTTTTTTAATTTAAATTAATTGATGTTTTAATTGTTCAATATTAAATATTTTTTATATATTTGCACAGTATTTATTAACAGGCTTCTGCCGTTGCTCTTTCTGAATTAGTTTGAAACATTTTTTTCTCTCTCTCAGTTTTCGCTTTTTCAGTTGCCGTATTTTTTAATCTTAAATCATTTATAATGAACATTTTTATTGGCAATCTGAATTTTCAGACCACAGAAGAACAATTGCAAGATGTATTTGCTCCTTTTGGAGAAGTAGCTTCTGTTAAAATCGTAACCGACAAATTTACAGGACGTTCCAGAGGTTTTGCTTTTGTAGAGATGCCTGATCAGACAGAGGCAGAAAAAGCTGTTGAAGAACTTCACGATTATGTGCTTAATAACCGGAATATGGTTGTAAACGAAGCAAAGCCTAAAACTGAAGACAACCGTTTTAATAACAGGTCACGATATTAATCTTTTGATTAATAATTGTCTCCACAATGGAATAAACCGCGTAATCCTGATTACAGGATTACCGGTACTTTAAATGCCCTATTGGCAACTCCTATGAATTTTAAAGAATTAAATCTCATACCGCCTATAATGAAGGCGTTGGATCTGGCAGGTTATACCGTTCCTACCGACATACAATATCATTCGATTCCGCACGTTCTCAAAGGAAGTGATATTATCGGATGTGCACAGACAGGAACGGGCAAAACGGCGTCATTTGCCATACCCATTTTACAATTATTACAACAAAAACCATCTACACAGAAAAAGACCCGCGCGTTGATATTGACCCCAACACGGGAATTGGCAATACAAATTAGTGATAACTTTGAAATGTACGGTAAATTTTTGCCGTTGAAACATCTTGCCATTTTTGGGGGAGTACCTCAAGGAAAGCAAATAACAGCACTAAATAAAGGTGTGGACATACTTATTGCCACTCCCGGAAGATTATTGGATTTGATGCAACAAGGAATCCTGAGTTTGTCGCAAATTGAATTGTTGGTTTTGGACGAAGCAGATCGTATGCTGGATATGGGATTTGTAAATGATGTAAAGAAAGTACTTGCAAAAGTGCCTAAGAAAAGGCAAACTTTATTTTTCTCGGCAACCATGCCGCAAGACATCAGAAAATTTGCGCAAAGCATATTGAATCACCCTGAAGAAATCAATGTAACTCCTGTTTCATCTACCGCTAAAACAGTAAAACAATCGGTTTATTTTGTGGAAAAGAAAGAAAAGCTCAACCTGCTTGTCAATCTTTTAGAAGACCGGTTGGTTGATCGTTCGCTGGTTTTTGCACGTACCAAATACGGAGCAGATAAAATAGCCAGACAATTGGTTAAAAGAGGAATTTCTGCCGCAGCTATTCACGGAAACAAATCGCAAAATGCCCGGCAAAAAGCATTGGACGATTTTAAAAACAGCCGTGTCACAGTATTGATTGCAACCGATATTGCAGCGCGCGGCATCGACATAGACGAATTACCTCACGTAATAAATTATGAGCTGCCTAATGTAGCTGAAACTTACGTTCACAGAATCGGCCGCACAGGACGTGCCGGTGCAGAAGGAATAGCTGTTTCTTTCTGTGATAATGACGAAATGAAAGATCTGAAAAACATTCAGAAACTAATAGGCTTTAAAATGCCTGTAATGGAATACGAAAATAAAATTTTAAAATAACATAAAACTATGGCAGATTCTTTTTCTAAAAAAGAAAACAATAAGAAAAAGTCTAAAAAAAAGCAAGACAAAACGGCGAGAAGAGAAGACCGTAAAATCAACAACAACAAAGGGAAAACCCTGGATGATATGATTGTCTATGTGGACGTCAACGGGAACTTTACCTCGGTTCCGCCTCATCTTCAAAACAGAGAAGAAGATTTGGCAAAAGCAAAGAAATCAATGAATGAGGCAATGGTAAATGAAGATACTGTTTTTACAGGAGTTGTAACTTACCTTAGCGAAAAAGGATATGGCTTTATCACAGAAGATAAAACAGGTGAAAATGTGTTTTTCCATCAGGGACAATTAAATCAGCCTGTCAATAAACACGATAAGATCAGCTATAGAAAAGAGTCCACTCTCAAAGGAAACAGGGCTATTGACATAAAAAAGTAACAAATAATTAATTTAAATAAGCAAGTAATGTACGAAGGCACAGTAAAATTTTTTAATGAAACCAAAGGATTTGGATTTATTTCACAAGCAAACGGAAACGAAGATATTTTTGTTCACAATTCAGGATTGTTGGATAATGTTCGCGAAAATGACAAAGTTATTTTCGATAT
>DATGMY010000102.1:0-4044 GCA_035307005.1 Flavobacterium sp.
CATAGCACAAGCTTTTACCACCATATCGTTGAACGAAACTTTTGTATCCGGCAATGAATTGATGGTTTTGCGAGCTTCCATTGCATTATCCATATTCAACTCAACTGTTAAATAATAGTGAGGAGCTGTAAATTTAGATTCTGCCAAACGACGTGCAATCGTTTTACGCATTTGTGAGTTTTTCACCTCTTCAACTTTCGTTTCACCTGCAGGAACTGCAACTTGAGCTGGTTTTACAGATTCAGATTTCACTTCAGCTGTCTGCGCTTTAGTTTCCGGTGTAAAGTTTTCCACATCGCTTTTTACGATACGTCCGTTTTCTCCGGTTCCTTTTACTTGTGAAAGATCGATTCCTTTATCCTGAGCAATTTTTTTAGCCAAGGGCGAAGCGAAGATCCGTCCGGTATTGTTTGTTGCTGTTTCACTCGCTGACGGTTGCTTTTCTTCTTTAGGTTCAGCAGCGATCTCTTCTTTCTTTTCAGTTTTGGCAACAGGTTTTGCTCTACCCGAAAGCACTCCTGAAACATCAGTGCCTTCCGGTCCTATAATTGCCAAGACACTATCAACCGGTGCCGACGCTCCTTCCTGAATGCCGATATGCAGCAAAGTTCCGGAATAAAATGATTCGAATTCCATTGTTGCTTTGTCCGTTTCAATTTCGGCTAAAATATCTCCTTCAGAAACCTTATCCCCGACTTTTTTTAACCAGGCAGCAACGGTACCTTCGGTCATGGTATCGCTCAACCGAGGCATTGTGATGATTTCAACACCGGCAGGAATTTCTGCTTTAGCAGTCGGTTCTTCCGAAACAGATTCTCCT
This sequence comes from Flavobacterium sp., assembly GCA_035307005.1. Classification (GTDB taxonomy): domain Bacteria; phylum Bacteroidota; class Bacteroidia; order Flavobacteriales; family Flavobacteriaceae; genus Flavobacterium. The sequence continues at coordinate 821 of DATGMY010000102.1, forward strand.
TCTGAAGCAGTAGCTTCTTGTTTTGTTTCACTTTTTTCTTCGCTACTGTCAGATTTTCCACCTTCTAACAATGCTTTATAATCTTCTCCTTCATTTCCTATAATTGCCAAAACACTATCTACAGCAGCTGTTTCGCCTTCCTGTACTCCGATATGTAATAAAGTCCCGGAATAAAACGACTCAAATTCCATTGTTGCTTTGTCTGTCTCAATTTCGGCTAAAATATCTCCTTCTGATATTTTATCACCCACTTTTTTAAGCCAGGTTGCAACGGTACCTTCGGTCATGGTATCGCTCAACCGAGGCATGGTTATAATTTCTGCCATATCTTATAATTTATGAGGTAAAAACGGATAATCTTTTTGGTCGTAAACGACATCGTACATCACATTTGTTTCCGGATACGGTGATTCTTCAGCAAATTTCTCGCATTCAGAAACCAACTCCCGTACGCGGTTATCAATCGTTTCGATTTCTTCGTCTGTAGCCCAGCTATTCTCTTTAATTACGTCTAAAACCTGTGTAATCGGATCGATTTTTCTGTATTCTTCGACTTCATCTTTGGTACGGTAATGCTGCGCATCAGACATAGAGTGTCCGCGGTAACGATAAGTCTTCATCTCCAGGAATGTTGGTCCTTCCCCACGACGAGCTCTTTCAATGGCATCATACATAGCTTCAGCAACTTTCACAGGATTCATTCCGTCCACAGCATACGAAGGCATTTCGTACCCCAAACCTAATTTCCAAACATCGGTATGGTTAGCTGTACGCTCTACTGAAGTTCCCATTGCGTATCCATTGTTTTCACAAATAAATACTACTGGTAGTTTCCACAACATTGCCATATTAAAGGCTTCGTGCAAAGATCCCTGACGTGCAGCTCCATCTCCAAAATAAGTTAAAGACACACCGCCGGTTTCTAAATATTTTTCTGCAAACGCCATTCCGGCTCCTACAGGTATTTGTGCTCCCACAATTCCGTGACCGCCGTAAAAGCCATGTTCTTTAGAGAAAATGTGCATAGAACCACCTAATCCTTGAGAAGTTCCTGTTGCTTTTCCTAACAATTCAGCCATGACTCTTTTAGGATCAACTCCCATACCAATGGGCTGGACATGGTTTCTATATGCCGTGATCATTTTATCTTTTGATAAATCCATAGCATGTAAAGCTCCGGCTAAAACGGCTTCCTGTCCGTTGTATAAATGTAGGAATCCTCTTACTTTTTGTTGAATGTATAAAGCGGCTAATTTGTCTTCGAACTTGCGCCAGAACAGCATGTCTTCATACCATTTTAAATATACTTCTTTAGTAATCTCTTTCATAATACGAATATCTATTAATTGCCAACACCTCTTAATTTGGCAATAAGCAAAAATAAGACATCAATTGTATAACAAAAAATAATTCATCTTATTTTTAAATGAAAAGACCGAAATAAATGAAAAATGAAAAAGCCCTAAAAAAATAGGGCTTTCACACACACTGAAATCAATCAATTTATCCATCGATTCGTTGATCTTTCATCATGCAAAGAACAACATTGTAATCGGAAACCTTCTTAACAAAACATTGCTTTTATGTTATGAAATAAAAAAGGAGTTGCTTATCGCAACTCCTTTTTTTGATTATTTCTTCACAACCTTGATAAATTGTGAACCTGTATCGGTCTGAACTTTCATCATATAAGTTCCTGATGCCAGGGTAGAAACATTGATCCGTACTTCATTCGCTTCGAATTTTTGTACTTTCACTTGTTTTCCAGCCAGGTCATAAACTTCAATAGAACGAATTGGTTCTTTATAAGAAACCGTTAATTCAGAATCTGCAGGGTTTGGATAGTATTTCAACGATGCCAAATCCAAATCATTTGTTCCTAAAGTAATTATCACCTCTACTGCTGTTGGTAAACTCGCACATCCGTTTGGTCCAATGATTACTGCGTAGTATGTTTTATTCTTTTGCAATGCAATATATGACGGCAATTGATTTACACCATTCACTGCGTCACTATAAGAAGCATACCAAACAATGTTTGACTCGTTCATTACCAAATCAGAAACCTGAGCGTAGTCTTCAAACTCTTGCTGTGTATTTCCGGTTGGAGATGCAGGACGAGCTGTAACAGTAATATGGACTGCTGCACGCGCTGTTTCACATCCTGATTCTACTTTAGAGATGTAATATGTCCCGGAAGTAACCGTTGTGTTCTGACCTAATTCTGTAGTTGCAAAAGCAGAATCATATACTTTATAAGCAACTCCCGCTCCTCCACTCAATGGCAATGAAGCAACTGTTGCATCACCACAAATACTGATAGGACTAATAGTAGGAGCATTCACACTTAATATTCTGACAGAAACTGCCTGTTTTGGTGAATGACAATCTCCGATAGACTGACCTACATAATACGTTCCACTTGAAATTGCAGATGAAAGATCTAACGGTGTATCAGACGTACTGAAACTATACCAGTTTTCTGTTGCTCCTGCTACAATTCCCGAAGCTACTAAATCTGCTACGGTTGCAGAACCACAAAAAGTTTGTGTAGTTGCGGATGGAGCAGAAAGATTTTGTACAGTTGAAACGTTTACAGCTGTTCTTGTTGATTCACAAGCACCAATTTTTTGAGAGACATAATAAGTTCCTGTTGTCAATACAGTTGTACTTGCCAGATCAGTAGTTGCAGTTGCACTTTGATACCAGTGAACAGTTGCTCCTGTTGCTGAAGGCACATCTATGTCATCAATAGTTGTTGTCGTTCCACAAATGTAAATATCATTTACAGAAATCGCAGACGGTGTGGCTCCAACAGTAACATCTACTTTAGCTCTGTTGTCTGAGAAGCAAGCTCCGTTATCAAACTCAGCATAGTAAGAAGCTCCATTTGCCAAAGGAGTACTACCGTTTAATGCTGTTCCTCCTGATGCTGAAGAATACCATTTAAGTTGGAATCCTGCAACAGTATTATATTGTAAATCATTAACCGTTGCACTTCCACAGAACGATTGTGTTGCAGGTGCTACCGGATCCACAGGTTGAGCATTAATGATTACAGTAAACGGTACTCTTTGAGATTTACATCCAGAAATTTCCTGTTCCACATAATAAGTTCCTGATGTTGTAATCTGAGTGATTGGCAAAGTAGAAGTTAAGCTATTATAATAACTCAAAGTTCCGTTTGCATTTTTAGTAAATCCTGTATCAGCTACATTAACAGG
>DATGMY010000103.1:0-10827 GCA_035307005.1 Flavobacterium sp.
TTTGGTGGGAAGAGCAGGATTCGAACCTGCGAAGGTTTCCCAACGGATTTACAGTCCGTCCTCGTTGGCCGCTTGAGTATCTTCCCGAGCCTTAAGTTGCGGAGAAAGAGGGATTCGAACCCCCGGACCTGTTACAGTCAATAGTTTTCAAGACTACCGCAATCGACCACTCTGCCATTTCTCCTTAACGTTGTTTTCCTTCGTTAATTGTGGTGCAAATATATAGCGTTTTTCCTATTCCACAAGGCTTTTCAAAGGTTTTTTTTAAACTTTTTTATAACTATTTCATTCTCAGATTAAATATAGTTAAAATTATTTTTCTGTTAGGTAAACGTCTTTTATCATCACTCTTTCAGAGTACCTGATCATTTCCAGAGTGATGGGTTCTTTCTGAGTATTTTGTCCTTCTATGATATATAATTTTCCGTTTTGTTCTTCCACATTACTTCTACTGAAATCAACATCGCCGTAGGTCAGACACATGTTAATATCTTTCATTGTAACCAATGCTTCGTCAAACTTAATCTGAGCTTCGTCGGCAATGAGCAAAGGTTTACTTCGCAAATCTTTTAAAACCCGGCAATTGGGAAGGTAACAAAACTGTGTGTCTTTTGCATTCAAAAAATAGAAAACAATAGTACTTCCTATCAATAATCCCAATAAATAATAGGCTAAACGTTGTGAGAATTTCATCTGAAAAATATTTTTGCGAAATTACGATTATTATTCTACTTGCTTTACAGAAAGATTAAATTAATATCTTTATAATTCAGATCAAACCATTTGCCAATGGATTCATTGGTAAGGATTCCCTGATACATATATATTCCGGACCGTATTGTTGGATCATAGTTAATGGCATCTTCCACGGTTCCGTTTTCACTTATATCCAGCAGGTAGGGTGAAATGATATTGCTTATTGCCAGTGAAGCTGTTTTGGAATATTTGGCAGTGATGTTGGGCACACCGTAATGAATGACATCATATTTGGTAATAACCGGTTTTTTGTGCGTAGTCACTTCAGAAGTTTCAAAGCAGCCACCGTTGTCAATACAAACATCTATAATGACTGAACCAGGCTTCATCTTTTGAACCATTTCTTCAGTTACGAGAATAGGGGAGCGGTTGCTTCCTTTCATTGCACCAATGGCTACGTCGCAGCGCATCAGTGATTTAATGAGGACGCGTTCCTGAATGGTAGATGTAAAAATACGGCTTGGTAATGCATTTTGCAATCGTTTGAGTTTGTGAATATTATTGTCAAAAACCTTTACGTTTACTCCGAGTGCCAACGCTGTTCGTGCAGCAGACTGACCTACCAGACCGGCTCCTAAAATCACAACTTCGGTTGGAGGGACTCCGGTAATATTTCCAAAAAGCAATCCCTTTCCGCCGTTCATCCGGCACATATATTCTGATGCGATCTGAATGGATGCTATACCGGCTATTTCACTGATCGCCTGTAAAAAGGGATAAGCACCGTAATGATCTTTGATGAATTCATAGCACAATGCCGTAATTTTCTTTTTGGCAAGTGCTTCAAAGTAACTTTTTTTCTGGGTTTTAAGCTGCAGTGCTGAAAAAAGATACGTTTTGGGTTTCATCAACTGAATTTCCTCTGAGGTCGGCGGAGCAACCTTAAGAATAACCGGACAGGCAAAAACTTTGTTTTTATCGTGTGTAATCACGGCACCGGCTTCGCTGTATTTCAGATCTTCATAACTCGCTTCTTTTCCTGCATCGGTTTCTATTAATACCTTATGCCCGGCTTTGACCAGCATACTTACGGATTCAGGAGTAAGACAAACACGTTTTTCCACTCGAAAATCTTCTTTGGGAATACCGATAAAAAGCTGCCCGCGTTTTTTGCGAACTTCTAATTTTTCTTCTTGTGGCATTAACTGCGATTTTGAAAAAGGGCTGGTTATATTGTCCATAATTATTCAAAGTTTAATTCTCTTGTATCTTCGTCAACGATGCGGATCGATAAAGTATGTACCTGATCGGGCAAAAGATGCTGTGCATATTCAGGCCATTCCACAAAACACCATTCATTCTGATCAAAATATTCATCCAATCCTATATCATACGCTTCTTCCTCATTTTTTAACCGGTACAAATCAAAGTGAAAAACTTTAGAACCATTGGTTGTTAAATATTCATTTACAATAGAAAACGTCGGACTGTTTGTTACGTTATCAACGCTCAGTTTTTTGACAAGAGCTTTGATCAGCGTTGTTTTTCCTGCTCCCATTGGCGCATCAAACAGCCAGATTTTGTGCTGACTGTTTTCGAGGAGCTGTGAGGCGATTTGATCTAAATCCTGAAGTGAATATTGTAAAACCATCCGTTATTTTTTTGGATTTAACACAATAAAAGGAATGATCATTTCTTCTAATGAAATCCCTCCGTGCTGGTAGGTATTCTTAAAATAACTTGCATAGTGATTATAATTATTGATATATGCCAAAAAGTATTCACTCTTTGCAAAAATATACGAACTACTGATGTTGATCGCCGGCAACTGGATTTTTTTAGGATCTTTTACTGCATACACATCTTTAGGTTCGTAGGTTAAGGATCTTCCCGTTTTATAACGCAGATTCAGACTGGTATTTTTATCTCCGATTACCTGTGACGGATTTTTACAGTTAATAGTTCCGTGATCCGTAGTTATAATAAGTTTAAAACCTGCTAATTGTGCCTGCTGAATGATTTCAAACAGCGGCGAATTTTTAAACCAGCTTTGGGTCAGTGAACGATAAGCCTTGTCAGTAGAGGCAAGTTCTTTAATCACTTCCATTTCGGTTTTGGCATGCGAAATCATATCTACAAAATTATAGACCAAAGCAATAAGCTTATTGTCTTTCATTGTTCTGAAATTTTCCGAAAGCTTTTTACCATCTTTCAGGTTGGTAATTTTGTGATATTCAAACTTGATATTCAAACGCAAGCGTTTCAACTGATCTTCTAAAAATTCGGCTTCAAACAAGTTTTTACCACCGTCGTCCGTATCATTTTTCCAGTATTGCGGCAATTGTTTTTCCATTTGCAAAGGCGTTAACCCTGAGAAAATAGCATTTCTTGCATATTGTGTTGCCGTGGGTAAGATGGAATAATAATAATCTTCCTTTTCGGTTTTATAATGATTGTTAACAATATTTTCAAATGCTTTCCATTGGTCGTAACGCAAATTGTCAATAACAATAAAAAGAACGTTGTCTTCTCCGCGCAGTTCAGGAACCACTCTGCGTACAAACAACTTGTGAGAAAAAAGTGGTGCTTCCTCATCGTTGTTGATCCAGTTTTCGTAGTTCTTTTCTACGAATTTACTGAATTGGATATTAGCTTCTTCTTTTTGTTTTTCCAAAATATCGGAAAGATTATTATCCTCCGTATTTTCCAATTGCATTTCCCAAAAAATAAGACGTTTATAGACATCTGCCCATTCCTGATGCGAATTTGCCTGCATCATATCCATAGCAATATTCCGGAACTCTTTCTGATAATCCAGAGAGGTCTTTTCCGAAATTAAACGCGAATGATCCAGGTTCTTTTTTAAACTCAGCAAAATCTGATTCGGATTGACCGGCTTTATAAGGTAATCGGCAATTTTTGAACCTATCGCCTCGTCCATAATATATTCCTCTTCACTTTTGGTAATCATAATGACCGGAATGTTGGATTTGCGTTCTTTTAATTCTGCCAACGTTTCCAGACCTGTAATTCCAGGCATATTTTCATCGAGAAAAACAATATCAAAGTTTTGATCTTCAAATAAATCAATAGCGTCCTGTCCGTTGGTTGCTGTTGTTACGTGGTATCCTTTTTTTTCTAAAAACAAAATGTGTGGTTTCAACAAATCGATTTCATCATCCACCCACAAAATTTTAATTTCACTCATAACAATACTTTTGTTTTATCTTCATCTTATTACATAAAACGATGAAGTTTTTTCAGATTCTAAATGTACTAAAGTTCTGTAAAAAGAATACCCAAAAATATGGTAAAATATTTTGGCACTCTTTCTGATACTAACAGTTGGCAAAAATGACACTATTTTTTACAATTTAAGAATTTTTTATCAGTAAATTTTATAAATAGAATCTTTAATAATACCTTTGTCTTAAAATTATTTTTTATAAATGTACTATTCCTTTGTAATACCAGTATTTAACCGTCCGGAAGAGATTGACGAGTTGTTGCAAAGTCTGACGCAGCAACTTTATACAAAGGACTTTGAAGTGGTAGTTGTAGAAGACGGTTCTACAGTAACTTGTGAACAAGTTGTGGAAAAATACCATACGCATTTAAATATTTCTTATTATTTCAAACCCAATTCTGGTCCGGGCGACTCACGCAACTATGGAATGCGGGTTGCCAAAGGAAATTATTATATTATTCTGGATTCGGACTGTATTATTCCGCCAAATTATCTGAACGAAGTCGATGCTTTTTTAGAAACCAGCTATGTTGATTGCTTTGGTGGTCCCGATAGTGCACACGAATCTTTTTCCGATATACAAAAAGCTATTAACCAGAGTATGACTTCCTTTTTAACCACAGGTGGAATCAGGGGTGGAAGTGAAAAACTGGGGCGGTTTCAACCCCGCAGTTTCAATATGGGGATTTCTGAAAAAGCATTTGAAGCCTCGGGTGGTTTTGGAAAAATTCATCCCGGAGAAGATCCTGACCTTTCTATTCGCTTGTGGAATCTGGGGTTTAAAACTGCATTGATTCCAAATGCTTATGTTTTCCACAAAAGACGTATTGATTGGGAAAAATTCTACAATCAGGTACATAAATTTGGCAAAGCACGACCAATTTTAAATCAGCGTTACCCTGAATACCGTAAAATAACGTATTGGTTCCCGGCAGCTTTTTCTGCAGGAAGTATTCTATCAATAATCCTTTTAATGTTTGGAATTTATTGGCTTATCGGGGTTTATTTTTTATATATTTTAATTCTTTTTACAGAGAGTTTTATTAAAACAAAAAGTATTAAAATAGCATTTTTAACAATAAATGCCGTTTTGGTTCAGTTTTTTGGATATGGGGCAGGGTTTTTGCGGAGCTATTATTTGTTAAACATCAGGAAACATGACCCTGAAACGGCAATGCCGGAAATGTTTTTTTAGTCAATGGCAAAAATAATCGGATTAACAGGCGGCATCGGGAGTGGGAAAACCACTATTGTCAATTTCATCGCATCTAAGAATGTTCCGGTGTATATTGCCGATGAACAAGGGAAACGCATTATGGAACAGCCGAAAATTATTGAGAGAATCAATGCTTTGTTTCATAATGAAGTGCTTTTGGACAACGGAAAGTTAGACAGAAAAAAGATTGCGTTATTGGTTTTTAATGATCCTGAAAAATTAGAAGCTTTAAACAATATTGTTCATCCGGCTGTGGCAGCTGATTTTGAACTTTTTTGCAAAAAATTTGAAAATGAAGCGATCATCGTCAAAGAAAGTGCTGTCCTTATTGAGTCAGGAGCTTATAAAGGGTGTGATGCCGTAGTTTTGGTTACTGCTCCACAAATTTTGCGCATTGAACGGGTTATGAAACGCGATAATATAAGCAAAGAAGAAGTGCTGCAAAGAATGAAAAATCAAATGTCTGATGAAGAAAAAATGCAGTATGCGGATTTTATCATAATCAATATTGATTGGGAAGAAGCACAGCGTCAAACAGAAAAAATTTTATTTCAACTCTTAATAGAATAGAATTTAATTTGTTAATGTTATGTTAATGATTATATTTGCTATTCGTTTAAATGTTAAATTTGATTGAGTTTTTAAAATAAATGGATAAATATAGATTTAAGTTTTTGGTTGGATTGATGAGTCTGGCGTTGTTAGGTATCATTTTGATTCAGCTTTATTGGATTGAAACAACTTATGATAATAATAAAAGACAGTTTCAATATTTAGTCAACCAAATTATTGGAAGGGTGGCTGATAATGTTAAAGAGAAAGAACAATACGAATTTCATAAAAAATTACAAGATTACCGGTCAAGAACAGGAAAAGATCCTAATAAACAGGAAATAAAAGAATTTTTCTACAGCGAAGTAGATACCCGTACCAACGAAAAAATCGTTTATTCAAATATTATTTCGTTTGAAAATTTAAATGATGATTTGAAATTTGGAGCGTTCATTGACAGTGCAAGTGGTTCAAAGAAAGATTATAAGAACTATGTAAGCAGAAGGAAGATGGAAATTTATCACGGCGGAGATCAGATTTCCGATGGAGTAGGACATGCTGTTTTGGAGGCTTCAAACACAAATGAACAACCGGATCAGGTTATTATTAAGGAAGAAGAAGTTGAAATACTCAACCGGATCGGTAGGGATATGGCGTATAACGATATCCTTTCAACTTATCCTGTTGAACAGCGGCTGAACAACAAAGATTTACATTCTTTGCTGAAACAGGAACTGACAAACAACAAGCTGGATACTCGTTTTGAATATGCTGTTTTCAACAACGGACTGTCTACCTCTATCAAATCAAACGGATTTGTGTTTAATGAAAACAATACATATTCTGTTCCGATTTTGACCGACATAAATAATCATTCAAAATACCAGCTCTATATCAGTTTTCCGCAGAAATCAAAATTTCTGGTATCGGACTTGTTGCCTTTTATTATGATTTCGCTTTTGTTTACCGTGGTGATTATTGCAGCCTATTACAGTGCTATCCGCCAGTTAATTACACAGCGACAAATTTCGGAAATCAAAAACGATTTTATCAATAATATGACACACGAGTTTAAAACACCTATTGCAACAATCAATCTTGCTTTGGATGCGATTAAAAACCCGAAAATCATAAACGATAACGACAAAGTAACACGCTATGTGCAAATGATTCGGGATGAAAACAAGCGGATGCACGCTCAGATTGAAAACATTCTGAGAATATCCAAACTCGAAAAAAAAGAAATAGATGTTGCTAAAGAGAAAACAGATTTGACAGGGATTCTCGAAGACGCTATGGAGCACGTGTCACTTTTGATTGAAGACCGTAACGGAAGCATTACAGGTCATTTTGAAGCACAACGCGATACGGTTTTAATTAACCCAACGCATTTTACAAGTGTATTTGTCAATATTTTGGACAATGCTATTAAATATTCGCCTGAAGCACCGGTAATTGATGTTTATACCGAGAATGTCAAAGATGCTATTATTATCAGGATCAAAGATCAGGGAGCAGGAATGAGTAAAGCGGCAACCAAAAAAATATTTGACAAGTTTTACCGCGAACATACCGGTGATCTGCACAATGTAAAAGGACACGGTCTGGGTCTGGCGTATGTAAAACAAATCGTAGATGACCACAATGGTCAGGTTTACGTAGAAAGTGAGAAAGGAAAAGGAAGTACTTTTATAGTGAAACTTCCGCTTATAAATTAAAATAAAGTAAAACAACAAATAGGTGAAAAATGGAAGTAAATAACAAGAAAATTTTATTAGTAGAGGATGATCCAAACTTTGGATCTATCTTGAAAGATTATTTGGTAATGAATAATTTTGACGTAACTCTTGCCAGAAACGGAATGGAAGGATTTGAAAAGTTCCGGAAAGAAACTTTTGATCTTTGTATATTGGACGTAATGATGCCTTATAAAGACGGTTTTACATTAGCCCGTGAAATCAGAGATAAGAACAAGGAAATCCCGATCATTTTCCTCACGGCAAAAACAATGAAAGAAGATGTATTGAAAGGTTATAAAGTGGGGGCAGACGATTACCTGAACAAACCTTTTGATTCAGAAGTCTTATTGATGAAGATCAAAGCGATTATGCAACGTAAATCATCGGAAGTAAAAGCCGAAAACACACAGTTTGAGTTTCAGATTGGCAGATTCCATCTTAATTCAAAATTACGTTTTTTAACTTTTGAAAAAGAAGAAGCAATTAAATTATCTCCAAAAGAAAACGAATTATTGAAAATGCTTGCGCTTTATGAAAACGATTTGATGCCGCGCGAAGTAGCTCTGACAAAAATATGGAGAGACGATAATTATTTTACTTCCCGCAGTATGGACGTTTACATTGCAAAATTGAGAAAATACCTAAAACGTGATGAAAATATTGAAATCGTCAATATTCACGGAGAAGGTTTCAGATTGGTAACACAAAAAGACTAAAACGATTATTAAACAGACTGTTGTACAACAGTCTGTTTAATTTTATTGGTTTTTGCTAAAACATCAACCTTTTTTAAAAGTTTAAAAAACATTCAAAACTTCATCTTGCAAAAGATCGATAATAAATGTAAATTTGCAGCAACAACACACAAAAATATGAGTTTAGAACAGACCAATCGTTATGCTCAGCGTGGCGTTTCTGCACAAAAGGAAGATGTCCACAATGCCATTAAAAACATTGACAAAGGTTTATATCCCAAAGCTTTCTGTAAAATCATTCCTGATTATTTAACAAATGACGAAGATTATTGTTTGATTATGCACGCCGATGGCGCCGGAACAAAATCGTCTTTGGCTTATTTATACTGGAAAGAAACAGGCGATTTGTCGGTTTGGAAAGGAATCGCTCAAGATGCGCTGATTATGAACATCGACGATTTATTGTGTGTGGGTGCCACGGATAATATCTTATTGTCATCAACCATAGGAAGAAATAAAAACTTAGTTCCTGGCGAAGTAATTTCGGCAATCATTAATGGAACGGAAGAATTGATAGAAGAATTGAAAAAATTTGGCGTTACCATTCATTCCACCGGAGGCGAAACTGCCGATGTGGGAGATGTGGTACGAACTATTATTGTTGATTCTACTGTCACGGCCCGTATGAAACGCAGTGATGTAATAGACAATGCCAATATAAAAGCTGGTGATGTCATTGTTGGTCTGGAATCTTTTGGACAGGCAACTTATGAGTCCGAATACAATGGAGGTATGGGAAGCAATGGGTTAACTTCAGCCCGCCACGATGTTTTTGCACATTATCTTGCCGAAAATTATCCGGAAAGTTTTGATCCGTCGGTTCCTGAAGAATTGATTTATTCCGGAGGTAAGAAATTAACCGACGAGGTAGAAGGATCGCCAATAAATGCCGGAAAATTAGTACTTTCACCTACTCGTACCTATGCTCCGATCATTAAAAAGATTTTGGAAAAATACAACGCCGACGATGTTCACGGAATGGTACATTGCTCGGGTGGTGCGCAAACAAAAATTCTTCATTTTGTAGATAATGTTCACGTAATAAAAGACAATCTTTTTGAAGTTCCGCCTTTGTTCCGGTTAATTCAGGAACAATCGCAAACAGGTTGGAAAGAAATGTATCAGGTATTTAATTGCGGACACAGGATGGAGCTGTATGTGAATCCTGAAATTGCCGAAGATATTATTGCTGTTTCGAAATCGTTTAATGTAAACGCACAAATTGTGGGTAGCGTAGAAGCTTCGGATACGAAAAAATTAACCATTAAATCTGAATACGGTACTTTTGAATACGAGTAATTTCAGATTAATGGCAATAGATTACGGGGGAAAACGTACCGGAATCGCTGTAACCGATGAATTGCAGATCATTGCCTCGGGATTAACAACTGTAGATACCAAAGAGTTGTTTTCATTTCTTGAAAATTATTTAAAAACAGAAAATGTATCTAAAATAATCGTTGGCGAACCCAAACGAATGAATAATGAAGCCTCAGCAATAGCCGGTGTAATAAATACTTTTGTTGAGAAATTATCAAATTTATATCCGCAAATAGAAATTGTACGTATTGATGAGCGGTTTACCTCAAAAATTGCTTTTCAAACAATGATCGACAGTGGATTAAAGAAAAAACAACGCCGCAATAAAGCTCTTGTGGACGAAATAGCAGCAACTATTTTGTTGCAGGATTATATGAGCAGCAATCAATGATAAAAAGATTGAAGCTTGTCAAAAATTCACGATGAAATTTTAATTATTTTCAAACAACATAAAAAAATTAATATAATGAAAGTAACGATTGTAGGAGCAGGAAACGTAGGAGCTACCTGTGCAGATGCTATTGCTTTTCGTAGAATTGCAAGCGAAATAGTTTTGTTGGACATTAAAGAAGGTTTTGCCGAAGGAAAAGCTCTTGATATTACACAAACACAAACAACTTTAGGATTTAATACAAGAGTAACAGGAAGCACCAACGATTACTCAAAAACAGCCGGAAGTGATGTTGTTGTAATTACTTCAGGTATTCCGCGTAAACCGGGAATGACCCGTGAAGAGCTGATCGGAATCAATGCAGGAATTGTAAAGGGAGTGGCAGAAAATATTTTAAAATATTCTCCTGATACCATTATTGTTGTTGTTTCAAATCCAATGGACACAATGACTTATTTAGCTCTTAAAGCTACAGGACTTCCTAAAAACAGAATCATCGGAATGGGCGGTGCTTTAGACAGTTCTCGTTTTAAAACATATTTGTCTTTGGCATTGGACAAACCTGCAAACGACGTTCAGGGAATGGTAATCGGAGGTCACGGAGATACAACAATGATTCCTTTGACAAGACTGGCAAGTTATAACGGAGTTCCTGTTTCTGAATTTTTATCAGAAGAAGAATTATCTAAAGTTTCTGCTGACACTATGGTTGGAGGAGCAACACTTACAAAACTGTTGGGAACTTCTGCCTGGTATGCGCCGGGAGCATCTGTAGCTTATTTGGTTGACAGTATTTTGAACGATCAAAAGAAAATGATTCCTTGTTCTGTTCTTTTAGAAGGTGAATACGGACAAAACGATATTTGTATCGGAGTTCCTTGTATTATAGGGAAAAACGGAGTTGAAAAAAT
>DATGMY010000104.1:0-4157 GCA_035307005.1 Flavobacterium sp.
TAATTCAACAGAGAACGATTGACCATACGTATCTGAATCAGGTCTGACATCAACAACTACGTCTAAAACCGCACCTTCCAATGCCCGTACTAATTTTGCCTGAGCCATATCGCCCAATTGTTGGTGTAGTCCCCGAACCACGCCATAAGAAGATTTAGATTGATTGTCTTGCACAAAACGCGGTGCATATCCCAAAACTTCTTCTAATTTATGTTCATTAAAAGATTCAAAAAAATAGCCTCTTTCATCCTCAAAAACAACGGGTTCTATTATAAAACAACCTTTTAAATGGGTTTGTGTGATATTCATGGTTATAAAGGTATAAATGATTATACAGTTATTAATGTTAAAGTTATTATTCTAAACTTTTAATTAACTTTGACAGCATACTTTTTATAAATCTGATTTTTGATTCAAGATTTTCTATATTTTCAATAAACTTTAAACGATAAGAAATTTCTATTTGAGTCTCTAATTCACTGGCTGAGCCTAAAGCAATATATAAAAATCTACGAAACTCTGCTTTTCCATTTCTACCGGCACCTTCAGCAATATTAGATGGAATTGAAATTGCACTGCGTTTTATCTGACTTGTTAAGGCAAAAAGTTCTTCTTTAGGAAAGGAATATGTTAGATTGTAGAGTTCTACCACTAAATCCATACTTTCTTGCCATACCTTCAAATCTTTATGGCTTTTCATAACATAAAATGTTTTTAATTAATTTTAATCTCCTGTTTCCTTCTAACTTTTTAACCATATAACTCTATCATTTTACAATCTTTTTATCTATTTATACTGTTCCTCGTAATACTTCTGATAATCTCCCGAAGTCACGTTTTTAAGCCATTCTTCGTTAGAAAGATACCAGTCAATGGTTTGCGACAACCCCTCTTCAAAGGTTACACTTGGTTTCCAACCCAATTCATTTTTAATTTTTGTGGCGTCGATGGCATAACGTAAATCGTGTCCGGGACGATCTTTGACAAAAGTAATCAATTGTTCGCTTGTTCCGGGTTCACGTTCCAACTTCACATCCATTTGCTGACACAATTCTTTGACCAAATCAATGTTTTTCCATTCGTTGAAACCTCCGATATTGTAGGTTGTTCCGTTTGCTGCC
The DNA here is from genome assembly GCA_035307005.1 of Flavobacterium sp. Classification (GTDB taxonomy): domain Bacteria; phylum Bacteroidota; class Bacteroidia; order Flavobacteriales; family Flavobacteriaceae; genus Flavobacterium. The sequence continues at coordinate 1,122 of DATGMY010000104.1, forward strand.
TTGTGAAATACCACATCAATGGCTCTTGCGTGATCAATAACAAACAACCAGTCACGGGTATATTTCCCATCGCCATAAACAGGCAAAGGTTTGTTGTTGATGATGTTATGAATACACAACGGAATCAGTTTTTCCGGGAAATGATTCGGGCCGTAATTATTGGAACAATTGGTTATCACCACCGGCATTCCGTACGTATCTGCATAAGCTCTCACAAAATGGTCGGAAGAAGCTTTCGATGCCGAATAAGGCGAATGCGGGTCATAACTCGTTTCTTCGGTAAAAAACCCTTCGTTGCCCAAAGCACCATACACTTCATCTGTAGAAACGTGATGAAAACGCTTGCCTTCAAAATCTCCGTTCCAGATGTGTTTGGCAGCGTTTAACAAATTTACCGTTCCAATGACATTGGTCATTACAAAATCCAATGGATTAGTAATGGAACGATCTACGTGCGATTCTGCTGCCAGATGAATGATTCCTTCGGGACGGTATCTCTCAAATAGTTGAAACACCGCCTGTGCATCACAAATATCGATTTTTTCAAAAGTATAATTAGAAGCGTTTTCAATATCTTTGATGTTTTCCAAATTTCCGGCATAAGTTAAGGCATCAACATTAACGATATGATATTCAGGATAATTCTGTACAAACCTTCGTACTACGTGCGATCCTATAAAACCGGCTCCTCCGGTAATAATGATATGTTTCATTGTATTCTTTTATAATCTTTATTTTTGTCCGATATTCAGACACCTATTTTACAACCTTCCTTCAACCTGCTCTTCCAGTATTCCTTTGACATCGTAAATTATGCCTTGGGGTTTTAATAAACTTCGAACAGAAAAATCCAGAAACTGATGATGTCCTACTGCGACAATTACCGCATCGTAATAACCGAATTTCAAATCGGTAATTACTTCACATGGTGCTTTTATTTTGGTTGTTTCCCAATCGATCCAAGGATCATAAACAGCAATATTACACCCGTATTCATTGAGTCCGTCAATAACATCCCACACTTTGGAATTACGTACATCAGGACAATTTTCTTTAAAAGTGGCACCTAAAACCAATACATTGGCACCTTTGACTTTAAGATCATTTTGAATCATTAATTTCACCACCTGAGAAGCTACAAATGCTCCCATAGAATCGTTGAGCCTCCGGGCAGAAAGAATCAGTTCGGAATAATAGCCCGTCTCCTGAGCTTTTTGTGCCAGATAAAAAGGATCCACTCCAATGCAATGTCCTCCTACCAAGCCGGGTTGAAACTTCATAAAATTCCATTTCGTACCAGCAGCTTTTAAAACTTCCTGTGTATCTATGTTTAGTAATGCAAATATTTTGGCGAGTTCGTTAACAAAAGCAATATTGATGTCACGTTGAGCATTTTCAATAACTTTTGCTGCTTCTGCTACTTTTATGGAAGAAGCATGATGCGTTCCTGCTGTAATGACCGATTGGTACAATTTGTCTATTTTACGGGCAATATCGGGTGTAGAACCTGAAGTAACTTTTTTTATTTTATCAATGGTTTTTTGTTTGTCTCCCGGATTGACGCGTTCGGGAGAATAACCTGCAAAAAAATCAATATTAAATTTCAATCCTGAATACTGTTCCAGCACCGGCACGCATTCTTCTTCGGTTACCCCTGGATAAACCGTTGACTCATAAATAACCACATCGCCTTTTTTCAAAACAGAGGCTATCGTTTCAGAAGCTGCTCTCAAAGGTCTTAAATCAGGACGATTGTTTTTATCCACAGGTGTTGGCACGGTAACAATATAGATATTTGCCTCTTGTATGTCTTCTATGTTTGAAGAGCAAAAGAGTCCGTTTGTGTTTTTCTTAAACGGGTTTTCTTTAATCAAAACAGCTTGTAGTTGCGACTGTGCCACCTCTAAGGTAGCGTCAAAACCGTTTTGCAGTTCTTTGATGCGTTGCTGATGAATGTCAAAGCCAACCACAGGATAACGGGTTGCAAAGAGTTGCGACAAAGGCAATCCCACATAACCCAATCCTAAAACTACAATACGTATGTCTGTATTCATTTTTTCTTGTTAACTACCTACAAATTTAGTTTTTTATCTTTATTTCCAAAGTATTTTAAAGATTGAAAAAGCGAATAACCAAAAATCATTCAAACTAAAAAAATATTTGATGATTTAAAAACAAGCTCTAAAATTCTATATCATATAACTTTAACTTGTTATACAAAGTTTTACGATCAATTCCCAAAATATGGGCTGCTTTGGTCTTATTGTATTTTGCTTTTTCAAGAGCAACTCTGATCAGTTGTTCTTCATTTTTGGATGAATACAATTTTAAATCTTCAGGCTGATGATTTTCGCTCAGGTTGGTATTGGGATTTCCTGTTTGAAAAACAGTGTTATTTTCAACAGGCTTTAAAACATTATGCTGAAACATTTCTGCCGGCAACACCGATCTTTCAATCACTGATGACTTGGTCAACAAGACTGCTCTTTTTATAATGTTTCGCATTTCACGAAGATTTCCCGGCCATTCATAATTCAGGAAAATATCTGTAACTTCATCAGATAAATACGCTACATTACGCTCAAGCTCTTCATTGGATTTATCGATAAAATACTGAGCAAATTCCAGTATGTCTTTTCCACGCTCGTTTAAACGCGGTGCCTGAATCGAAAATTCATTGAGACGGTGATACAAATCTTCTCTGAATTCACCCTTGCGTACCGCCATTTGCAAATCTTCATTGGTAGCAGCTATAATACGAATATCCACATCTATTTCTTTACTGCTGCCCACAGGTTTTACTTTTCGTTCCTGCAAAGCGCGCAATAATTGTACTTGCACATCATAGGTCAGGTTTCCAACTTCGTCCAGAAAAATAGTTCCTCCATTTGCTGCCTCGAAATGACCTGTTTTGTCAGTAGTGGCTCCTGTAAACGATCCTTTTATATGTCCGAAAAACTCACTGGCAGCTAAATCTTTTGGAATAGCTCCGCAATCTACTGCTATGTAGGGCATTTCTGAACGTTTACTCAACTT
>DATGMY010000105.1:0-3417 GCA_035307005.1 Flavobacterium sp.
TTAAACACAACGTTCGTCATTCCGTAGGAATCTCTTATCAGCGCCGGTAAAGATGCTTACAGCATAGCAAACATAATGTTAATTTTAAAACACTATTGATTTACAGCGTTGTTTCAATATATATGAATTTAAGTAATGACCTCTAAACAATACATTATATAAAAACGAAAATGAATTTTATAAAAAAGAATATACTGGTTTTTACAGGAATAATAGCCGGAGCTTTGGCAGGTTATCTGTATTGGAAATACATAGGTTGTCTTTCGGGCACTTGCGCGATTACATCTAAACCGGTCAACAGTACGATTTACGGCTCGGCAATGGGAGGGTTGTTATTTTCCTTGTTCAAACCACAACAAAAAAAATCTTAATACCGGAATTATGACATTTCAAGAATTAATACATCAGGACAAACCTGTATTGGTTGATTTTTTTGCCGAATGGTGTGGACCTTGTAAAATGCAGGCACCTATTCTGGAAGAATTAAAACAAAGAATGGGCGACAAAGCTCATATCGTAAAGATTGATGTGGACAAAAATCCACAAGCTGCCGCTAAATATCAGATTCGGAGCGTACCCACTTTAATGATCTTCAAAAACGGAACAATTAAATGGAGACAATCGGCTGTTTTTTCAGCAAATGACCTGGAACGATTGATCAATGAGAATCTGTAAACTAAAAAAACCGAAGTAATCTTAATTTCGGTTTTTTTTGTATTTTGCTTATTCCCTTACATACAAAAATGTAAAACAATCATAACATTGTTCTGCAATAATAAGTGTATCTCCTTTTTGTTCAATGGATTGCTTTCTAAGATGACTGCTTACAATCAAATCTTTGGGTTCGCTGCTTTGAATGGTTTTCCCTTTTTCGGTTTTAAATTCCTCTTCTGAGAGTAATTGTCCGTTTTCATAACGGCTTATTTTGTCGTTTTTAATAATCAGTTTTATTTCTTCTTTGGGAGAAGTGGTTTTACCGGCAAAACCTCCGCTTTGCTGTTTCAGGATCCACGTTCCTTCATAAGGATTTGGCTGCTTTTTTACCGAAGAACAACCTATTATCCCTGCAATCGCCAAAACAAATAGTAAAGCGTTTTTCATCATTTGGTTTTTTAGTTTAAACTCTTTTGAATCAAAGGTAACGATTTCTTCTGAAAAGGAAAATTTCAGGTCTGTTCTTCTTTCTTCAAAAAATTGATTAACTTTAAACAAAAAATGAAATTCGGAAAAGTAGCTGATCCTTCTGTTGTGGATTTTACGTTGCCGGCAACACCTCTGCAGACGTTTAAGGTTTTGGAACAATACAAAAACCGGCAAGAATTTGAAGTTTTTGTAGGTTGCGCCAAGTGGAACAAAAACGATTTGAAAGGATTTTATCCGCGAGGTACGAAGGACGAATTAACGTATTATGCCACACAGTTCAACAGCATTGAGATGAATGCGACTTTTTATAATACGCCTTCTAAAGAACAGGTTAAAGTCTGGAAAGACAAAACACCTTCCGATTTTAAATTCTTTCCCAAAATTCCGCAATCGATCAGTCATTACAGCCGTTTGCTCAATACCGATGAAAAAGTGATGGCGTTTACTGATTCGGTGGCTTTTTTTGAAGAACAATTAGGAACGATTTTTCTGCAATTGCACGATAATTTTCATCCTAAAGATTTTGATCGCTTGGCTCAGTTTATCGAAAAGTTTCCAAAAGCTTTTCCGCTGGCGGTTGAGGTTCGTAATGAGGCGTGGCTTTCCAATCCTGATGTTTTCAACAGTTATTGTCGTTTGTTAGAAGCAAATGATTGTGCCAATATTATTGTAGATACTGCCGGGCGACGAGATATGGTGCATTTGCACTTAACGAACGATACAGCTTTTGTGCGTTATGTCGGTGCGAATCATCCTTCGGATTACGATCGTTTGGACGAATGGCTGGAACGAATCACAGAATGGAAAAAAGCAGGTTTACAGAAATTGTATTTTTTTATTCACCAAAACATTGAAGTAGAATCGCCTTTGCTGGCTACCTATTTTATTAAAAATCTCAACGAAGCATTGAAGCTGAACCTTCGTTATCCCAACAAACAGATTCCAACGTTGTTTTAATTAAAATCTTCAAATCAGAATAGCCCATGTATTCTATAAAAGAACTTTTACAACATACAGCTCATCGACCCTGGGAGTATCCGAAACAAATCTACAGTTATTATCAGGAATGGAACAGAGCATTGTTTTTTCATTGGAAAGTAGATGCTGATGAGTTAAAAACACACCTTCCTGAAAATTTAGCGTTGGATTTATTTGAAGGAGAAGCCTGGATTTCGTTAGTAGCATTTACGATGGAAAAAATCCGTCCGAGATTACTGCCTTCCGTGTCGTTTCTTTCTGATTTTGATGAGATCAACCTGCGGACGTATGTTGTTAAAAACGGGAAACCGGGGGTCTATTTTCTGAATATCGAAGCCGGTAAAAAACTGTCGGTGGATGTAGCACGAATATTATCGGGCTTGCCTTACGAATTTTCGATGATGCGCCGTAATCAAAAAGATTTTTACCAATCGAAATTCGACCAAAAAGGATTTCGTTTCAAAGCACGTTACCGCATCGGAAAACCTGTACAAGAAAAAACGGACTTAGATTTGTTTCTTACCGAACGTTACTGTTTGTATGTGGAATCCAAAAATCGTTTGTACCGCTACGAAACACATCATCTTCCCTGGGAACTTGATAAATTATGGATTTCGGAATTGGAAACGCATTACCAAATCGGAAACATTGATTTGTCGATATTGCCCGACAAAATGCATTATTCCAAAGGAGTGCAGGTAATAGCATGGAGAAGAGAAAGGGTTTAAATCCCCTTTCAAACCTCTTTTACTTGTTTGTATATTGATGTGTATTACATTGATAGAGGGAACGTTATTTAACCGCTTTCCGAATTTCCGGAGCCACTTTCGAACCAAATAATTCAATAGATTTCATAATCATTTTATGGTCGGGTGCGCCTACATCCATTTGTCCTACAAAACGAGTATGTCCAAACCATTCGTGTTGTTGCAAAATCTTATCAATTACAGCATTGGGTTCGCCCATAAAATAAGCACCTTCGGGACGTGTGGTATTGAGAAAAACCTCTTTGCTGAAAGAAGCCCAGCCCCGATCTTTACCAATAGTGTCCATTTGTGCCGCATAAAACGGATAATAATCATCTTTAACCGAAGCATCTGTTCCCAAAAAAGTATGCGAATTGATTCCGATCTGCATTTTGGAAGGATTGTGTCCGGCTGCCAGATAATTTTCTTTGTAATAATCAACCAAAGGTTTGAAATTTATGGGCAATCCGCCAATAATGGCAAAAGTAATCGGCAGACCTAAGCGTGCAGCGCGCAAAACAGATGCAGGTGTTCCGCCTACGGCGATCCA
>DATGMY010000106.1:0-3084 GCA_035307005.1 Flavobacterium sp.
ATTGCCTTTTTTGAACAAACTGCCAAAAAACAACCCAAAAACAGTTTGTACTACCGGGGATTGAGTTATGTGGGCGGTGCGTACAAAAGTCTGAAAAATTATGAAAAAGCAAATACGGCTTTTGCACAGGTTTTTGATGAGTTTGAACCTTTGATGCCGTCGGCTCTGTTTGACTACAGACCTTTAGCCTCAACCGAGTTTGACCATACCATAAAATCAGCTTCTTCACCGCAAACCAAAGAAGCCTTGTTTGCCTTGCAAGGTTATTACACCAATGAATTTGACGCAATGAAAAAATTGTATCAAATCAATCCGGCTTCAAAACATCTGGATTTTTTGTTGTCGCGCTGGGTCAATATCAATGAGCAAAATATCAATACTTACAACGAGTACGCCACTTTGGACATTGATGCGAAAAAGATTAAAGAAGAATTGAAATCCAAAGTAGATGTTTCTCATTTAAAGTGGATTAGCAGTGTGGCAGATGATAATAAAGTTTCCAATCCTTATATATGGAAAGCGGCAGCGGCTTATTTTAATTCGTTGATTGGCGATTACCAAAAATCGACCGTTTTGTTGCAACAAGCACATACATTGGCTAAAAATCCAGAACAAAAATCACAGGTTCGCAGTCTGCGTTTACTGAATAATCTGTTGAGTATTGATAAGACGGATATAGCGAGCGAAGGAAAATTAATTGAAGATGTTAATTGGCTGTTTTATGATGAGAGTAATGTTAATTATTATACTTCTACAAACAGAGTCAGTTATTTACAATCGTTTACCAAAAAATACATTAGTGCGTTGTATCAATCCGAAGGAAATATGTTGATGTCTGAACTGACCTATTCTGTCAAAGGATTTTTTAAAAATCAAAAACAAAGTGAAGCAATGGAACAGTTGCTGTTAAGTAAAACGAAAACAGCCTGGCAAGAGATTTTTGTAGGAATTTATCCGTACAAATTGGCGGATATTTATGAAAGTCGGGGAATTTATTTGTTTTATCAGGATAAAATTGACGAAGCCATTGCCGAATTTGAAAAAATAGAACCGTTTGAAATCCGTGAATATAACTGGGAAACAAAAAAGTACGAAACAAGAATGTTAGATTACAAAGCAGTCGAATTACCAGGGAATCCATTCAACGGAAAAATTAAAGATTGTAATGACTGTGACCACCAAGCCAAACAATCGGTAAAGTATTCGCAACTGTCGTTTCTTAAAAAAGTTAAGGAAATGAAAGATAAAATTGCTGCCGGAGAAGATGTTTACAACAACGCTTTATTGGTTGGAAATGCGTTTTACAATGCATCGTATTTTGGTAATGCACGCACTTTTTATTACAATAATATCATTAATGAATACGGAAACAGCATTTCCAATGAACACGCAAATATTTTGTTTGGAATGGATAATGTAAAAAAATATTACCATTTAGCTCAGAAAGCCGCAGCCGATAACGAACAAAAAGCCAAAATGGCGTATATGCTTGCCAAAACAGAACGCAATGATTTTTATAGTCTTAATTACTTCAGTCAGCCTTATTTTTATCCTTACGGCGATTTTGTAAGTTTTAAGAAATGGCAGGGCTTTGTAGATTTAAAAAACAATTACAGCGATACCAAATATTATCAGGAAGTGATTAATGAATGTGGTTATTTCAGGAAATATTTAGAAGTTAAGTAAATGAAAAAGGTTTTTGTTAGTAAATTTCAGACATAATCAGGTGAACATAATCACTAAAAAGATGTAATTTTGGTGAATATAATCACTAAAAAACCATTAATTTGGTGAATACAAAAAATAAATATACCTTTGAAAAAACTTAAGTTGATGATACAAAGGGAATTTATAAAGGTTTTACAGGCAAAACTTCACAAAGGAAAAGTAATCATACTTGTTGGTCCACGGCAAGTAGGAAAAACCACGCTCATAAATACCTTATTGAAAGATAAAGCATTTCTGTTTTTAGACGGAGACGATCATTCTGTAGCTGAAATTTTGTCTAATGCAAATACAGAAACTCTTAGAAGCATCATAGGAGATCATAAATATGTTTTTGTTGACGAAGCACAACGTATTCCCAACATTGGTTTGAAACTTAAAATCATTGTCGATCAGATTAAAGGCGTTCAGGTTATTGTTAGTGGATCATCGGCATTTGATATAAACAACGAAACGCAGGAACCGCTTACAGGTCGGAAATTTGAATATCATTTATTCCCGATTTCCTGGAATGAATTTGAAAAAAATGTGGGGTATATCAAAGCACAACAACAGCTCGAATTACGGTTGTTATATGGTATGTATCCAGATGTCATCAATAATTTTGGTAATGAATATGAGGTTCTTAAAAATCTGACGTCTAGTTATTTGTATAAAGACATTCTGGCATTGACCAATATCAGAAAACCGGAAGTCTTAGAGAAAATAGTTCAGGCTTTGGCGTTTCAGGTGGGAAGCGAAGTCAGTTATAATGAAATAGCCCAACTTGTTGGTGTTGATAAAAATACGGTAAACGATTATATTGACCTGTTAGAAAAAGCTTTTGTGGTTTTTCGATTGAATAGTTTCAGTAAAAACCTTCGGAATGAAATCAAAACCAACCGCAAAATTTATTTTTATGACAATGGCATCCGAAATATGGTTATTGGAAATTTTAATGCTTTTGAATTAAGGCAGGACAAAGGAGCTTTGTGGGAAAATTTTATGATTTCAGAACGGCAAAAAGTGTTGAATTTCCAGCAAAGCCCTGCCAAACCTTATTTTTGGAGAACTACAGCACAACAGGAAATTGACTATGTTGAAGCAGAAGCAGATCATATCAAAGCATTTGAGTTTAAGTGGTCGGAAAAGAAAAAAACGAAACTTCCAAAATCGTTTGTTGAAACATACAATCCCGATTTTATGGTCGTAACTAAAAATAATTTCCGTGATTTTTTAAAATAACACCCATCTGCAAGCATCAAAAAACTTGCAGATTTTTCTTTTTTCTATTCCCTCAAAAAAATGTAGCTTTGACTATCGAAAAAAGAAAACAATGCGGATACATTTTATAGCAATTGGCGGAAGTGCTATGCACAA
>DATGMY010000107.1:0-6971 GCA_035307005.1 Flavobacterium sp.
TTATTTGGTATTAAACGAAATATCCCTTCCTTCTTTTCGGGCTTGTTTTACCATTTCCTGATATTCCTGTGGCAAAGCACTTAAAGGATATATCATATCGTCCACAATTACCATATTATTGAAAGGGTTTTCCTCCTCCATACGTTGTGTGGCAAACTCTCTTCCAAAACGGTCTATTTTCAACATTTCCCGTATTTGTTTTGATTTGCCTGTTACTGTTGATTTATTTGTCCCGAAAAAATTGTTTATATCATCAACCGAAGCATAAGGCTCAAATGATTTGTCAAATAAAAAATTAGCTGTACCCAAAGCGTGAATTACGGCTGCTGCCCAAATTTCCTCTTTTCCTGTTGCAAAAGGAACATTTCTTTTTCTACCCATTTTTTTGATTGCCTTTTCTGCTAACTGAAAATAATCATTGTCTAATTTCTGCGAACAAAAACTACCTGTCAAATCAAGTATTCGCTGCTGTTTTTTCTGAATTTTTTCCTTGTCCATAACTTTATTTTTCTTTGTCCAACCTTTCCTGTTCCAGTTTTTCAGCCAAACGTTTTTCTATGATTGGTGTAATCAAAGTTTTACGAGGATTGTTTTTTACAAAAGGAAACAATTCCAAATCGTGCGCCATTTTGTCTTGTGCATTCGGATATTTATTGGTTCCTAAAAGCACTTCTTTACCTTCGTTAAATAACGCTTGCTCTTTTTCGGCACTTTCTGCAATTTTTCTTTGAATGGTTCCGTCAATTAATTGGGTAATCAATCCACCGTTTTTTTCAATGTCTTTAAACAATTCCAATCCTTTTTCGGCTAATTGATTCGTTAAACTTTCAATATAATAGGCTCCGTCAGCGGGATTGTTTACTTTGTCAAAATAACACTCTTCTTTTAAAATCAACAATTGATTTCTGGAAATACGGTCGCCAAATTCGTTTGTTTTATGAAAAACAGCATCGTAAGCAATGTTTTGAACGGCATCGGCTCCACCCAAAATGGCACTCATACACTCGGTGGTGGTACGTAACATATTTACGTTATAGTCATAAATGGTTTTGTTACGACGGGTTGGTTTTGCTACAATATGGAACGAAATGTTTGGAGAATAAACTTCAGCCAATGCATTTAACGATAAGCGCAACGCACGAAGCTTGGCAATTTCAAAGAAATAATTTCCGCCAACCGCTACTTCAACGGTAATGTTTTTATCGAAATTTTCAATTCGGTTGAAATATTCGTTGGTATGTGCCAAAGTGTATGCAATTTGCTGTACCATATTTGCACCGGCATTTTGATACGTAGTGGCGTTTACCGTAAGCCAATTTATATTAGCTGCTTTTTTGTTGATAAGGTTCAATGTTTCAAAATCAGAATTTCCATCTTTAAAGAAATTTCCGTCAAATCCTAATTGATGGATAGGATCTGTCAAAACAAAAACTTCAAACGATAATTTTCCGGCTTCTTCGTTGATCTTTGATAGAATATTTTCGTCCAGAAATAATAGTTGAAGATAAATCGATTTTGGATTTTTAAGACTGTTTAGTAAAGAAACAACGTCTGTTTCTTTTGTTGGAATGATAAAGCGGATGCTTTCAGCGCCACGTGTCAATGATTCGTTGGCATTATGAATTGATTTATCCAAATCGTGTACGAAAATTTCCTGCAAAATAGAAAATTCCGTGTTTTGTGTTTTGACCGGATTGGTTACCGTATCTTCGTCGTTATGATAAAAAGGTTTTACTTTAATTCCTTCTAAACTTTCCCAAACCAATGCATCGTTGTAATCAGCTCCTTTTAATTCGAACTGAATCTGATTTTTCCACTGTTTGGAAGTTACTTTTTCAAAATCCTGAAATAACATATTTATCTCGATTTATTTATTGTTTTCTGTTGAATATTTTTGATCAGTATCAATAATATATATGTCTTCGTTTTCACGTTTCATATAATATTTTTCACGGGCATAACGCTCTATTTCTTCTTTTCGATGTAATTTTTGAATGTTTTTATCGTCGCTGTTGATTTCTTGTTGATAGTAATCTCTGTTTTCTTCCAGTTTATTAATCTCTTTGTCAATAATTCTGTGATCGTAAAATGCGTAAGTGTCAAAAAACAAGAGCCAAAGTATAAAAAAAAGCGTTACCAGAACAAACCGGTTGGTTGCCCATTTTAAAAAAGGATATCTGATTAAGAGTGCGTCGATCTTTTTTTTCATAACTTTTACTTGTTAATTTTTTTGTCGATATATGTTCGGACGATATCAATTGCCACCGTATTGTATTTATCATTTGGAATAATAATATCGGCAAACGATTTTGATGGTTCAATAAATTGTTCGTGCATGGGTTTCAACGTGGTTTGGTAGCGGTTTAAAACTTCTTCCATTTCACGACCACGTTCTGCAATATCACGTTTCAACCGACGAATCAGCCGTTCATCCGAATCGGCGTGAACAAAAATTTTTATGTCCATCAAATCGCGTAATTCAGGATTGGTTAAAATCAAAATCCCTTCTACAATCATTACTTTCCGCGGGTGTGTCAGTATATAATCATCGGTTCGATTGTGATGCACAAAGGAATAAACCGGCTGATGAATACTTTTTCCCTCTTTTAATTCTTTTAAATGCAAAATAAGCAAATCAAAATCTATCGCACGCGGATGATCAAAATTAATCAAAACCCTTTCGTCCATACTCAAATGGTCGTTGGTTTTATAATAAGAATCCTGCGAAATAATACCTACTTCTTCTTCAGACAATTCGCTCATTATTTGATGAACCACAGTGGTTTTTCCACTTCCGGTTCCGCCTGCAATACCGATCGTCAGCATTTCATAAAGAATTTTTACAAATGTAATACAAATATTGTAAATTGTTTTTTGTTGCACTTTATTTAAAGCACTCAAATTTTGATCAATATGTTGACTTACTGAGAAAAAAATCTACAATAAATGACTGTTTTTCCCCATTTTTAAATGAAGTGTCTATTTGGGATTGGTTGTTTCTCAGTGGATTATAAAAATGGTATGTGCTTTGTATTATTCTTTACAAATTGTTATGAAAAAGAAAAGTGTTAGTTGCCCGGGATGTTTTTGCATTCCGGAAGCTAACAAAAAGAAAAAAGCGAATCTTTTTATAGATAGTAGTTTTTTGAATGTTTTTAGTTAAGTGTATGAATTGTAAAAAATTCATGTAAGTGTCGAAAAAGGGAGGTTTTTACTTCCCTTTTTTGTTTTTTATTGTTTTGAGACAGTTAAAAAACAAAAATAACAGCAAAAAAAAAATCAACCTGACAGGTTGATAAAAAAATGGCAAGCGACCTACATCGCACCGCTACAACCACATACCTTTGCTGCGTTCCCACCCTGGAGGATTCTGCAGGAGCTGGTCGTGTAGGACTTGCCGGTGCAAATATACAAACAAATTATATTTTACCAACACTTTTGTTAAATAAAAAAAGCTTTGTATTATTGTATGATAAATAAAACAATCATGAAAAAATACAAACACCTCGCTTTCTTGACATTAACTTTAGCACTTGTTGCTTGTAACAACGAAAAAAAAACTGATTTTTCCATTGCTGTTGATACTGCAAACATGAAACAGGTTTATTCTTTAGGCGAACCGTTGAGTTTACAACTAAAAGACACTCCGGATACTACCATTGATTCTGTTCAATATTTTGTAAACGATAAAAAAGTGGGCTCGGTAAAAGGAAATGAAGTTTTGAATTATACACTATCATCCGAAAAACACGGAGCGCATGCCATCAAAGCGATTGCTTTTGTAAAAGGAGCTTCTTATGAAACCACTTCGGGAATCAACATTTATTCAAAAATCCAGCCTGCTTTTTACTCCTATACGATTTTAAACACCTATCCACACGACATCAAAGCTTATACACAGGGTCTGGAGTTTTACGGAGATATTTTGATTGAAAGTACCGGAAACGGAGAAGGACTTGGTACGGGAACAAAAGGTAAATCAAGCATCCGCAAGGTAAATCCAACAACAGGAGAAGTGATTAAAATCAACGAATTGGATGACGCTATTTTTGGAGAAGGAACAACGGTTTTAAACGATAAAATTTACCAGTTGACTTATCAAAATAATGAAGGTTACGTTTACAACATCGAAACTTTGGAAAAAGAACAAACCATACCGTATTTTCAAGGAATGCAGGGTTGGGGATTGACCAACGACGGCACCAATCTTTATATGACCGATGGCACCGACCGGGTGTACAAAATAAATCCGGATAATTTTAAACTGATTGATTATATTGTGGTGTCTCTTCCTAATACAACCGTACCGGCAGTTAATGAATTAGAATGGGTAAATGGTGAAATTTATGCCAATTTTTACGGACAGGATGCCATTGGCGTTTTCAGTCCGGAAGACGGAACGGTAACGGGAGTGATTGATTTGTCTGATTTAAAGTATAAAGTGACTGCACATCCCGATCTGGACGTGCTTAACGGTATTGCCTATAATAAAAAAACGAATACTTTTTTTGTAACAGGAAAAAACTGGGACAAAATGTTTGAAATCCGTATTGATAAAAAATAATGATTTTGAAATACACTAAAAAAAATTAGTTTAAATTAGAGGCAGGAAAATTCAAAGTTTAATAGTTAATTAATCTATGAGAAAAAAAATTGTCATCTTATTCTTATTAGTCTTTGCACATAATACCTTCGGGCAAGTTACCGATTGGGAAAAATACGCCGATTCTCTAAGAACCAGTGTTTTGGAAGACGGAGACATAGAAAAGGAATATATTTTACCCGAAATGCACATCAATTTTTCAAAAGAAGAACTGGAGCGCATCCAGATTGAAAGTGTATTGAGGCGGAGACTTCTCCGGGTTTATCCGTATGCGGTGCTGACAGCAGATAACCTGACCATGCTCAATGAAAATCTGGCAAAAATGGAAACCAAATCTCAAAAGAGAAAATACATTAAGCGGTCGGAAAAATATTTGAGAAACCAGTTTGAAGAACGGTTGAAAAAATTACCGAGAAAAGACGGTCAGATTTTAGTTAAGTTAATCAACCGTCAGACGGATCAAACGGCTTTCGCATTAATAAAAGACTTAAAGAGCGGATGGAGTGCTTTTTGGGGTAATCAGGCGGCTAAATTCTTTGATATTAACCTGAAAACTACTTATGCACCCAATAATGTTCTGGAAGATTTTTATATCGAAATGCTCTTGCAGGAACTGGGCAGGGAAGGAAAGATTGATTATCGTCCGGCTGCCCGGGATTTGAAAATGGAACAGGTAAAATCGGTCTGGAAAAATAAATTAGGAGATTCCGGGTACTATCCCGATGTGGAATAATCAAAGTTTTTTGGTATCTTTGCAACAAGCATTCATTTATGGAACAATTCATCGTATCGGCTCGTAAATATCGTCCTCAAACCTTTAAAGATGTGGTGGGGCAGCAGGCTATTACCAATACTTTAATCAACGCCATTGAAAACAATCATTTGGCACAGGCATTGTTGTTTACCGGTCCGCGTGGGGTTGGAAAAACAACGTGCGCAAGGATTTTAGCACGAAAAATCAATCAGGAAGGATACGATGACCCCAACGAAGATTTTGCATTCAATGTTTTTGAACTGGATGCTGCGTCCAACAATTCCGTGGATGATATACGTAATTTGATCGATCAGGTGCGTATTCCACCACAAACAGGCAAATACAAAGTTTATATCATTGACGAGGTACACATGCTTTCGCAAGCTGCATTTAATGCGTTTTTGAAAACATTGGAAGAGCCGCCGCGCCACGCTATTTTTATTTTAGCAACGACCGAGAAACATAAGATCATTCCTACTATTTTATCTCGATGTCAGATATTTGATTTTAAACGAATTACTATCAATGACGCAAAGGAACACTTAAAGCTTGTGGCGCAAAGTCAAGGTATCACTTTTGAAGAAGATGCCCTGCAAATTATTGCCCAAAAAGCCGATGGTGCCATGCGTGACGCTTTGTCAATTTTTGACAGAGTAGTGTCTTATTGCGGAAGTAATCTTACCCGACAAGCTGTCGCCGAAAATCTGAATGTTTTGGATTATGATTATTATTTGCGAGTGACTGATTTGATCATTTCCAATGATATTCCTGATTTGCTACTTTCTTACAACGAAATTCTTTCTAAAGGCTTCGATGGTCAGCATTTTGTGATGGGGCTTGCCACACACTTCAGAAACTTATTGGTTTGCAAAAATCCACAGACTTTGGGGCTACTGGATGTTAGTGATGAAAATAAAAACCTGTTTTATGTACAATCACAAAAAATGGAAACTTCGGCGTTGATCGAAGCGATTCAGATTGCCAATAATTGCGACTTGAAATACAAAACATCGCAAAATCAACGATTATTAGTTGAGTTGTGTCTGATGCAATTAGCAACATTGACACATCCGGAAAAAAAAAATTTAAGTCCCAATTAATTCCTGCGGTTTACTTTAAAAATCTCATTAAGAATATAGGTACAGTATCAGAAACTATTTCTAAATCAGTTGATTATGAGTCGATCGCAACAGCATCCAATAATACTCAACAGCTTATAGAAGAAGAGGATTTAAACACACAAAAAATCGTTTTATCCAAAAGTTCTAATGAGCATACTGTTTCAGCACTTTCCCTAAAAAGTATTCGAAAAAAGCGTGAATTAGAAGCTGCAATTAATCCCGTACAGACCAATCCGGAAGATTTACCGAAAGACCATTTTACTTTTGATGAGCTGAAAGAGCATTGGGATTTTTGTGCCGCTCAGTTTTACAAAACCGGTAGAATGCTGATGTCTTCTACAATGAATATGGCAAAACTGACTTTAAACGGCAATCAGCTCATTGTTGAATTTCCGAATAAAGGAACCCAGCTTAGTTTTGAAGAAAATCTATATGATTTAGTTTCCTATATCCACAGAAAATTAAACAATTACCATCTTAAAGTTGAAGTAAA
>DATGMY010000108.1:0-11232 GCA_035307005.1 Flavobacterium sp.
CTATCCGGGGACAACGATTGTGCCCAGTGAAGTGAATATCTTTGGGCACACCTTGTCTTTTGTAACAGATGCTGACGATGTTTATATCATTTTTCAATAACTAAAAACTTAAGATGATGAAAAAATACATTTATATTATATGTTTCTCTTGCCTTTTAGGCAGCGGCTTGCAGGCACAGGTATTGTGGAGCGATGATTTTGACAGCTATACCACCGGAAATGTAGGAACGATAAATTCTCTCTCAGGTCAATCTAATGTGTCCCCCAACCCTGCTGTTGCCGGACAAGGAGAATGGTTTGTAATCGAAACATATAGTGCTACTGGTTCTTATACCAATAGCTTTGAGGCAAGAATAGAACCGGAACCCGGCAGAGGCAACGTGTTGACCTTAGAGGACATTCCCCAGACAGCTTCCTCCTCATTTAATATTTCTCTTTTTAAAGCGGTCGGAAACGAAAAACCCGAAGGAGGAATAGAGAGCTTATGGCATGAACGGGATACCGGAAACGACATTCTGAAATTTGAATATGACTTTTATACCGGAAATCTGGGGACAACCCCCTCTCCGGATCAATCAGGATCAGGAATCGGTCTTTCCAAAGCAAAAAACAGCGGTTTTAATTTTACGGCTGACCTAGCACATATGATGTCAAGCAGGTATCTGACTATGCCTTCCGCAAACCTCATTCGGAACTTGTCTTTCTTCAAGGAGATCCCTAATATAGAAAATAAAGTTTTCGGTCAGCTATCCGACAGTACGTGGGTTACCGTCATTATGTATATCGACTACGCTACCGGCTATCTGTATATGGAAGTACCCTCAATGAATAAGGCTGTAAGATCTGCAAACCCTGTGCCTTTAACTCCTGTTCAAGGAATGGTTTTAGAGCCGATAGACCATATATCTATAGGTTTAAGTACAAATGTTCTTTCAGGCAATGGCAATAGAAATCCTTATTTTGTAAAATACGACAACCTTAAAATGTCTGCGGTAAACACATTGCCACTCTCTCTAAAAAAGTTAGCCGCAACAAAGTTTACTATTTTCCCCAATCCGGTTACGGAAATCGTTACCATCACCAACAGTGATAATATTGGGGTAGAGCAGATAGAAATATTCGATATCAGCGGTAAAAACATCAAAACACAAAGTTTTAACAACGAAAACGAAGTGCAATTAAACCTTGGAGATTTTGCTTCGGGTACCTATTTACTACATATAAAAACTAACGCAGGTACGGCAGTAGAAAAAGTAGTGAAAAAATAAGCTTCATTATAAAGGCAGGTAAATCAGATAAAAAAGTGCATTCAAAAGTGCACTTTTTTTTAAGTATATTATTTTTTATCAATTTATCACTCTTTCTAGTTCTTTTAAAAATTCTTCGGTTTTTTCGGAAACGTTTTTCACGGTCAAGCTAAGCGTTTCTATGGAAAGTGTTTCAGCAGTTCGTTCCAGAGTTTGTAAATGATTTACAGCTTCGGTCATTTTTAATTGCCTGAACATCGGAAGCATTTTGTGGGCAATGTTTTTCAATTCTGCCGTTTTTTTATGTTCTAAGGCGATATATAGTCTTCCGATGTCTTGCCGTGCATTTTCTATAAATGATTTTAGAATTTCTTTCACAGCTTCCTCATCATTGTCAAGAAGTGTATATAATTCCGTGAGATCGAAATGAGGATATTTCAGATTTGCAGCCACCGTTTTGGAAACAGGGCCTACGTTTTTTGGTTTGATACGCAGCAATTTGTAGATCGTATTGTAAAGTGTATTGATGTTCAAGGGTTTTTTCATATACAGATTAAACCCTAAATTTTGATATTCTGTTTCATCATAATCAATTTTTCCGGTAAGTGCAATCACCGGAGTTTGCTCGTATTCTTTTAAAGACCGAATGTCTTTTATGACTTTAAGACCACTATAGTGCGGCATTTGCATATCGGTTACGATCAGATGATAGGTTTCCTGTTTTAAAATTTCTTTTGCCAAAGCACCGTTTTCAATCGTTGTGAGTTTTTTTACTTTGCTTCCAAAAATTTCCCGGATCAATTTTAATTGCAACGGATCGTCATCAATTACTAAAATTCGTTTGTTTTGAAGCTTTTTTTCGTTGTCGTATTCCACTTCTTCATTATTCTCGGTTATTTTATTTTCAAAAGGCTGAATGGGTATTTCGATGAAAAAAGTTGTTCCTTTGTTTGGTTCGCTTTCATAAGATATGGTTCCGTAAAGTAGATCAATCAGGCGTTTGGTAATATTAAGCCCCAGACCCGAACCTCCGTAAATAGTTTCGTTTGTATCGTGAACCTGAACAAATTCCCCGAAAATTTCTTTTTTGTTTTTAGTTTTGATACCAATACCGGTGTCGATGACTTCGATAAAAACGATGTTGTTGGAGTATTTTGCTTTAACGGTTACATTTCCTTTGTGCGTGAATTTCAACGCATTGGAAATTACATTGGTCAAAATCTGTTGAATACGGTAAGCATCGGAATAAAAATCCTGATTCAGATTTTCATCGATTTCCGTTAAGAGTTGAATACCTTTTCGTTGTGCATTGCTTCTTAAGTTGTTTAAAATGTTATTTAAAAGAACTTTAAAGTTCATTCGTTCTTTTTTGATTTTGATTTTATTGTATTCCAAATTAGAAAACAGTGACAAATCGTCCACCATATTCTTGATATAATGGGTAGATACTTCGATATTGTCTAAATACTCTTTTTGTTTATGCGTTCTCAAAGAGTTTTTTAGCAGGGTAGAAAATCCCATTAAGGAGTTGAGCGGAGATACCATATCGTGAGAAATAGATGCCATTAAAAGACTTTTTTGCTGTACCAGATCTTCCATTGATGTATTGAGTTCTTCCAACTTTTTTTTGTAGCGGCTTGATTTATTTAAGTCACGCAAAATTACAAACCCAAAGATCAAGGCAATAACCGAAAGCACGATACCTGCTTTTGCAATGTTGTTGCTTACATTATCTACAATAGCCTTTGATGTTTGATAAGTAATGTCTGAATTTTTTAAGATGATTTTCTCTACTTCTAACAAAAGTGTTTCCAATTGTTGGCTCAATTCTTTGTTCCGTTTGATGAAGAGTGCTTCTTTTTGGTAGTAATCTCTCAATAGTTTGTTGTCCACTTTTCGGGCTTCGGTCAAAATACTTTCGGTTGCTTTGTTGAGGCTGTCTAAATATTCTTTTTGTTTTGCAATAATTTTTTGGTTTTCTTCTTGCAGACGTTGTTTTTGCTGGATTTCCCTTTTTGTAACTATTTTTTCCAGCCAGCCTACTTTTTCAACAACCGTATCAATAGCGATGGCGTTGTCAGAGGTTTGTATTCTTTTTATCTCTGTTTGCGCTTGAATAAAAACATCCGATTGTTGATATTTCTGTTGTACGTCCCGAACCTGATCAAAAGTGAGCCTTTTTAATTGTATGAGATCAATGATGGTGTCGAGCTTGTTTTTTAAGATTTGATCCTGAATGCTGTTTGCTTTTAAATGATTGATAGTGCCAATCAATGAATCTAATTGTTGGTGGTATTGTGTGACATCTTTTGCACTGTGCGAAACCAAAGCAAGTCTTCCCGAATTTTCTACGGTATATAGATCACTGATAAGACTGCTCAAAAGGATTACTTTGGTATTTTCAGTCACAATTTCTTCCTTGGAAATATTCAGGGTTTTTACTTCCCGCAAAATATATAAAATAGAAAGTGAAAAGATGCCGATAAGCAGAATATATCCTAAGGTCAGTTTTATTTTCAAACGCTGTTCGGTGTGCATAGCAAAATTTTTTACTAAAATAAAAAAGACTACCTTATAAAGATAGTCTTTTCCAAAAAATAAATAAGTTGTTTCTTATTGTTTTGCAATTCCTCTTGAAATTACGATTTTTTGAATCTCAGAAGTTCCTTCATAAATTTGAGTAATTTTTGCATCTCGCATCATACGTTCTACGTGATATTCGCTCACATAACCGTTTCCACCGTGAATCTGAACAGCTTCAATTGTGGTGTCCATTGCTGTTTTTGAAGCAAATAATTTTGCCATTGCACCGGAAATCGAAATATCTTCTCCGTTGTCTTTTTCAGCTGCGGCTTTAAAACACAACATACGTGCTGCAGTAATGTTTACCGCCATATCTGCCAATTTGAATGCGATAGCCTGGTGATTGATGATTTCTGTTTTAAAAGCTTTACGTTCTTTGGCATATTTCAAAGATAACTCGTAAGCTCCCTGTGCAATTCCCAATGCTTGAGAAGCAATTCCGATACGTCCTCCGTTTAATACGTTCATTGCGAATGCAAAACCAAATCCATCTTCACCGATACGGTTTTCCTTCGGAACTTTTACATCAGTAAACATTAATGAATGCGTGTCAGAACCACGAATTCCCATTTTCTTTTCTTTCAGACCGATTTCAAAACCTTCCCATCCTTTTTCAACGATAAAAGCATTGATGCCTTTGTGTCCTTTCTCCGGATGAGTGTGTGCAATAACCAAGTAAGTAGAAGCCGTACTACCATTGGTAATCCAGTTTTTAGTACCGTTTAGTAAATAATAGTCGCCCATATCCACCGCTGTAGTTTTTTGAGAGGTAGCATCCGAACCTGCCTCAGGTTCAGACAAGCAAAACGCTCCGATTACTTCTCCTTGTGCCAATGGCACTAAGTATTTTTGTTTTTGCTCTTCTGAACAGTATTTTTCCATACCGGCACAAACCAGAGAGTTGTTTACCGACATAACCACTGCTGCAGAAGCATCAACTTTAGCAATTTCTTCCATCGCCAAAACGTAAGAAACACTGTCTAATCCGGCACCTCCATATTTTGGGTCAACCATCATTCCTAAAAAACCAAGTTCTCCCATTTTCTTTACTGCATCCGCCGGGAATACAGAATGTTCATCACGTTCAATAACTCCGGGTAACAATTCAGTCTGTGCAAAATCGCGTGCTGCCTGCTGAATCATTAATTGCTCTTCAGTTAATTTAAAATCCATTGATTATCGTATTTTTGAATCTATTTAATTTCGCCCCAAATATAATTGATAAATAACAAAAACTCAAAAAATATATTACTTTTAATGTATGAAAAAAGGAAAATACAAAGTATTGGGTGTAATGTCCGGAACCTCGTTAGATGGAATCGACTGTGCTGTCGTAGAATTTACCTTTGAAAACAGCAGGTGGAACTACAAATTTCTGCTTGGTAAAACCATTTCTTATACTGATCAATGGACGGAAAAATTGCGAACGGCACTTTCGCTGAATGAAAGCGATGTGCATTTGTTGAATATTGAATACACATATTTTTTAGGTGAAACATTAAATACTTTTATTGTTGAAAACCGTTTGACCGATCTGGATTTTATTTCTTCCCACGGACATACGGTATTGCACCAGCCTGAAAAAGGAATTACCTTGCAAATTGGTAATTTACCGATTATTTCCGATATGCTGACGTTTCCTTTTGTTTGCGATTTTCGTGTTCAGGATGTGGCACTTGGCGGTCAGGGAGCACCTTTGGTTCCAATAGGCGATCGTCTGTTGTTTGCCGGGTTTGATTATTGCCTGAATTTGGGAGGGTTTTCAAACATTTCGTTTGAACAAAACGGGCAACGCGTCGCTTTTGATATTTGTCCGGTCAATACTTTGTTAAATCATTTTGCACAAAAAGAAGGCAAGGTTTTTGATAATGAAGGAAGGCTGGCACAACAAGGTTCGGTAGATTTTTCGTTGTTTGAAGCGTTAAATAATTTGGAATTTTACCGACAGCCGGCACCGAAATCGTTGGGGATGGAACAGGTCAATACTATTTATTTACCATTGATTGCTCGTTTCAAGCTTTCCAATCATGATATTCTGGCAACTGTGACCGAGCATATCGCTTTTCAGGTAGCTGAGATAATAAATAATGAAAACGGTCGTTTATTAATTACAGGAGGCGGAGCATTGAATAGACATTTAATTGATCGGATAAAATATTATCTTCCCAACACGCAGATAATACTTGGTTCTGAAGAATTGATCGATTTTAAAGAAGCTGTTATTTTTGCCTTTTTAGGCGTGCTGCGTATGGAAGGAATTCACAATGTATTGAGCAGTGTTACGGGAGCAAAAACCGACCACTGTTCGGGAGTGGTGTATAATTAGTTTTTTCTTGATAAGTAATTGCTTAATTGCATCCGATTCGATTATATTTGTGAAAAATTAAATTAAACAGAAATGAAAGATTTATTAAAGAAGTTTGAAGATAAAAAACCTGAAGTTGTTTTCCATTGGTCTGACCCTGAAACGGAGGCCGAAGGATGGACAGTGATCAACTCTTTGCGTGGCGGAGCTGCCGGTGGCGGAACGCGTATGCGCAAAGGTTTGGATATGAATGAGGTTTTGTCTTTGGCTAAAACAATGGAAGTGAAATTTACAGTTGCAGGACCTGCCATCGGAGGAGCCAAGTCAGGCATCAATTTCGATCCGAACGATCCACGTAAAGAAGGTGTTTTGCGTCGTTGGTTTCAGGCGGTGTTTCCATTGTTAAAAAAATATTATGGAACCGGCGGAGATTTAAACGTTGATGAAATTCATGAAGTAATCCCGATGACCGAAGATTGCGGATTGTGGCATCCTCAGGAAGGTGTGTTCAACGGACACTTTAAACCAACCGAAGCCGATAAAATCAACCGTGTAGGTCAGTTGCGTCAAGGTGTTTTGTTAGAAGTAATCGATGCAAAATACACTCCGGACGCTTCTAAAAAAATAAAAATAGCCGATTTGATTACCGGATTTGGTGTGGCGGAAGCAGCACGTCATTTTTACGATCTTTCTTCAAATTCTATTGAAGGCAAAAAAGTTATCGTTCAGGGATTTGGAAACGTAGGTTCGGCAGCAGCATATTATTTCGCACAAATGGGGGCGAAGGTTGTCGGAATTATAGACCGTGATGGAGGTGTTTTAAATCCGGAAGGTTATTCATTTGAAGAAGTTAAGAATTTGTTCCTGAATAAAAACGGGAATACATTGGTTGCAGATAATATGATTCCTTTTGCAGAAATCAATGAGAAAATCTGGTCTGTAGGAGCAGAAGTTTTTGCACCGTGTGCGGCTTCGCGTCTGATTACCAAAGAACAGGTTGATGCAATGATCAATGCCGGATTGGAAGTAATTACCTGCGGTGCAAATGTTCCGTTTTCCGATAAAGAAATTTTCTTTGGACCGATTATGGAATACGTTGATGCAAAAATCAGTTTGATTCCTGATTTTATTTCCAATTGTGGTATGGCACGTGTATTTGCTTACTTTATGGAATCGAGAGTTCCGATGAACGACACAAAAGTTTTTGAAGATACATCCAGTACGATCAGAAAGGCTCTGGAAAACGTTCGTGAAATCAATCAGGCGAAGACAAACATCTCTGCTGCTGCCTTTGAAAATGCTTTAAAACAATTAGTATAGTTTAAAATAAAAATTAGTTATGTTCCACCTTTTACAAACAAACGTTGCTGCGGTAGCAGATACTTTAAACAACGCAGTAACAACAGCCGGAGAAACAGTCGCAAAGGAAGAAACCTCCCTGTTTAGTATTATTTTTAGCGGAGGTATTATCGGTCAGACGATTATGACCATCATATTTATTATGTTGTTTTTTACCATTTATTTGTATCTGGAACGTTTGTTTACGATACGGAATTTTACAAAGTCCGACGATAATTTTATGACGCAGATAAAAATGTTGCTTTCGCAAGGTAAAGTTGACAATGCACGCATGCTGTGCCAGTCCACAAATACGCCTGCAGCCCGTATGATTGGAAAAGGAATTTCACGCATTGGAAAACCTATTGATGATATCAATATGGCAATGGAAAATGCAGGAAAACAGGAAATATACAAATTAGAAAAAAATGTCAGTGTACTGGCAACTTTATCGGGAGCCGGTCCGATGACCGGTTTCCTTGGTACAGTTGTGGGAATGGTAATGTCGTTTCACGAAATGGCAGAAGCACAAAATACCCGTATCGATATGAGTATGCTTTCTGAAGGAGTATATACCGCAATGATGACTACCGTTTTTGGTCTGATTGTCGGAATTATTGCTTATGTTGGTTACAACCAATTAGTGGGACGCATTGATCGGTTTTCACAGAAACTAGAATCAGATGCAGCAGAATTTTTTGATTTATTAAACGAACCGGTATAATGAATATCAGAGGAAGAAATAAAGTAACAGCAGAATTTAATATGTCGTCTATGACGGATATTATTTTCTTGCTGCTTATATTTTTCATTATCGCACTTACAACGATGACATCTACCAATGCGTTGGATTTGGTATTGCCTACATCCGACGGAAAGTCAGATCAAATCGAAACTGTGGCGGTAAGTATTGATGAAAACCAGCAGGTTTTTGTAAATCAGGATCAGGCAGCGCAAGAGCAGGTAGAAACCTTGCTTATTGATTTGCTTCAGAATCATGAACCCAAAAACGTTGTGTTGAATGTAGCAAAAGGAGTGCCTATTGAAGACGCAGTTTTTATTATGGATATTGCGTACCGAAACAATTTTAATGTGGTGCTGGCAGTTGAACCCAAACAATAATTATGGCATTTTTTACAACCGATAACGAACGAAAATCATTTCTGATAACATCCTCTGTTTTTATAGTGATGTTATTAGTGATTTTTTTGTATAAATTTCAGCCGGTAAATACAAGCGACAGTATGTTGATGGGAGGCGAAATGGCAATACGTTTCGGAAACAGTGAAGTAGGAAACGGTCCTGTGATTCCGGCTGATTTGCCTATGCCTTCACAAGAAGAAGAAACACAACCCAGACAAGCACAGGCTGAAGCTGCAGAAAAGCAAATTGTTACACAAAACACGAAAGAAACTACAGTGGTAAAGTCTTCCGATGTGCAGAAAAATACGAATAATAACAATACTACAAGAAACAACCAGACTGCAACAACTCCGGTAAATCAGGTAAACAGTTCTACCAGTGATTTGTTGAATACGTTTAACAATTCCAGAGGAACCAGTACCACCAGTGCCGGTGAAGGCGGTGTTTCCGGACAACAAGGACGTTTGGATGGAGATCCTTATTCAATCAGCCGTTTTGGAGGAAGTGGTTCTGGTAATGGGGTTGGAAACGGTGCGGGTTGGGGGCTCAATGGACGTACATTGGTTTCTCATACCGTTCATAAACCGGATTGCCCGAATGAAGAAGGAACCGTAGTAATTGAAGTTACGGTAAATAAATCGGGAACGGTTACCAATGCTAAAAGAAGCTTGAGCGGAACAACAAATACAACTCAATGTTTGGTAGATGCAGCTATTAAAACGGCAAATACGTTTAAATGGAGAGCGGATAATAATGCTCCGGATCGTCAGATAGGCTTTGTAGTGATAACTTTTAAAAGTAACTAAAAGTGAATTATCAGCAAACGTTAGACTGGATGTTTACCCAGTTGCCTATGTTTCAAAAAATAGGTGCAGCTGCTTTTGAGAAAGATTTGACAAAAACATGGAAGTTTTCAGAATATCTTCAACAGCCTGAAAATAAATTTCCATCAATACATATAGGAGGAACCAACGGAAAAGGATCTACTTCTTCTTTAATAGCCTCGGTTTTGCAGGAAGCAGGCTACAAAGTGGGATTATACACCTCTCCGCACCTTGTTGATTTTCGTGAACGAATCCGAATTAATGGGAAAGATATTTCTCAGGATTTTGTAGTGAATTTTATCGAAAAACACCATCCTTTTTTAGAAACTAATCAATTGAGTTTTTTTGAAATGACTGTGGGAATGGCATTTCAATATTTTGCTGAACAAAAAGTGGATGTAGCAATCATTGAAGTCGGATTGGGAGGAAAACTGGATTCTACCAATATTATTCATCCGTTAGTGAGTGTGATTACCAATATTGGTTGGGATCATATGAATATATTGGGCAATAGTTTAAAAGAAATTGCTCAGGAAAAAGCAGGAATTATTAAACAACAGGTTCCTGTAGTTATTGGTGAATTTACAGATGAAACCAAGAAAGTGTTTGATGAAACAGCTTTTGCCCAAAATGCACCTGTATATTATGCTTCGCTTGACGAAAATATTCCTGATTTAGACTCCGATTTGAAAGGGATTTATCAGCAGAAAAATAAAAAAACAGCATACACATCGTTGCAACTTCTCAAAACGCATTTTCATTTAACTGAGGAACATATAAAAAGTGGTTTTTTAAAGGTTGGAAAAAATACCGGTTTAAAAGGTCGTTGGACTATTTTGGGAGACAAACCTTTGATTGTCGCCGATACAGCGCATAACAAAAATGGTTTGGAGTTGGTGATGCAACAAGTGCAGCAGCATAAATTCGAGAACCTATATATGGTTTTTGGAGTGGTAAATGATAAAGATATTGAAGGAATTATTCCTTTACTGCCGCAAAAAGCAACTTATTTTGTAGCTAAGCCTAATGTTCCTCGTGGACTTGAAGCAACGGAATTGAAAAATAAATTAGAGCAGTTTGGACTTCGTACACAAATTTTCGAAAGCATTTCTAAGGCATTAGAACACGCAAAATTTGTTGCAACTCCCAATGATATGATCTATATAGGAGGTAGTACTTTTGTGGTTTCTGAGGTTATTTCCTAAAAACTTTTCTCTCCAAAAAATTCATTAGCAGTGATTTGTATTTTTTTTGTAGAAAAGAGTGTATTTTATTTGCAAAAGAGGGAAAATAGTTTCTATATTTGCATCCGCTTTCAGGGAGAAAGTTTAGATAAAGAAAGGCATTAAAAAGCTTTTTAAAAAAAGAAAAAAGTTCATAGAAATAAATTTGGATCGGAATAGAAAAAGGTATTATCTTTGCCATCCGTTCACAAAGAAAGGGCGATTAGCTCAGTTGGTTCAGAGCATCTGGTTTACACCCAGAGGGTCGGGGGTTCGAATCCCTCATCGCCCACAAAAAGAGGGAATAAAATAAATCAAAAAAACTTTTAAAAAGTTTTGCAGGTTTAAATAAATTTTCTACTTTTGCACCCGCTTAGATGATGAGCGAGAATAAGAAGAATAAGTTCATAGACATATTGGATTAACAGAAGAATTAAAGAGTAGGATCGCAAAGCAATTTGTGGTCTTGAACGACACATCCACAATATTAAAAATTATACGATGAAGAGTTTGATCCTGGCTCAGGATGAACGCTAGCGGCAGGCCTAACACATGCAAGTCGAGGGGTA